>CAUWFN010000010.1:0-100281 GCA_963558075.1 uncultured Clostridia bacterium
CAGGTTCTATAACCTCTATAAATCCTAAATAACTTTGGATTTTCACTTTTACCGGTTTCCGGCAATCATATTTTTGCAAAAAAATAATGTCAGTTGATTCTTCACCAAGGATTCACTTATATGATATCCTTGGCTATCTAACCAACTGACATTATCTCTGTTCTTCAATTAGCATTTCTGGTGGACTCACCCCTCTCCATGTTATACACTTTTCAATTATATAACTTTATATTTCTACAAAACAATCAGTGCGGTAGTTCTCTTTTAGATAACTGTTCTTTACTTAGTGTTAACTTCTTCTCCTTATCTCTTTTACTCTAACTTACTTCTGCGTCCGCCTTTTGTTTTGTTATCTTTATTATAGCACCTGTTTTCCAAAAAGCAAGCCTTTTTTTAATTTTCTGTTTATTTTTTTATGCATGAAAAAGACCTAAGAGCAAAACCTTAGGTCTTTTGGATTCAATTCTTATGCTTCTGTTGTGAAGTTGTCGAAATATCCCTGAACAAGGATTACAGGAGTTCCCTTGTCTCCTGATCCACTTGTAAGGTCACAAAGTGATCCGATAAGGTCTGTCAGACGTCTTGGTGTAGTTCCCTGAGAAACCATATCTCCTACAAGGTCATCAGCCTTTGACTGAATCTTTTTGGAGATTGCTTCCTTAAGTTCATCACCTGACAGGTCTTTGAAATCGTTATCAGCAAGATATTTTAACTTTAATTCGTTTGGTGTACCTTCTAGACCAGGTGTATTTGCAACTGAAACACAAGGGTCAGCAAGTTCCCAAATCTTTCCTACAGGATCTTTGAATGCGCCGTCTCCGTATACCATTACTTCTACGTGCTTTCCTGTCTTTTCCTTTACCTTAGCCTGAACCTCTGTTACAAGGTCTGTACAGTCACGAGGGAATAGTTTAACTGAGTCCTCAGTTGATTTATTTGATCCAAGTAGACCGTATTTTTCGTTGCAACCGCTACCATCTACAGGAGCTGTAAGGATGTCGTCCATTCCTACAACAACTTCTGCACCTTTAGCTCTAAGGATTCTCTTAGTACGTTCACGGCTATGAATATCACAGTTAAGAATGTTTTTTGTGTAGTTTAGAATTTCCTGTGCCTGATTTGCAAAGATAACTTCAACTTCTGTTCCTTCTGCTCTGATTAGCTCGCTGTAATAAGCTACGTAGTCAACACCTGTGAAAGGATGCTTGTTTTCGCCAAACAGCTCACGATATCTCTTTTCGTCGAGAACATCGCTATAAGGATTAACTCCTGCTTCATCAAGCTTGTCTAGTGAAACAAGTTCGTTGCCGACTTCGTCGCTAGGGTAGCTAAGCATCAGAATGATTTTCTTTGCTCCTCTTGCAATACCTCTTAGGCAAACAGAAAAACGGTTTCTTGAAAGAATAGGGAAAATAACACCTATTGTTTCTCCTCCAAGTTTTTCTTTTACGTCTTTTGCAATCGCATCTATATTAGCATAATTTCCCTGTGATCTTGCAACAATTGATTCAGTTGCTGCTATCACATCATTGTCACGCAGAGCGAAACCTTCGCTGTCTGCTGCTTCTAGTACACTATTTACAATAATATCAGCTAGATTGTCGCCTTCTCTGATGATTGGGCAACGTATTCCTCTAGATACAGTACCAACTCTTCTTTCCATGGTTTGCTTCATCCCCTATCTTTTAAAATTCTCTTTTTACTTTACCATATTCTACCTTTTGATACAAGAAATTATTGTCTCTTTTGGGTAAATTGATTATATACAGCTTTTATTGAATTTTCATAATCCTTTTCGTCTACACCGAGGATTATATTAATCTTTCCGGAGCCGTGGTCAACAAGTCTCATATTGATTTGGCGCTCAGCAAGAGCACTCATTGCTCTAACTGCCACAGCCGGCGAACTGCTTAGATTTCTTCCTACAATACCGATAAGCGCAAGTCCTCCAGAAACAGTAACCTTCGCCACTAGCTCTTCTTCTATTTTCTTAGCCATGGAGCCAAGAACATCAGTAACATTTTCGGACTGTTTTTCGCTTACTACTATGTTCAGCGAGTCTATGCCAGAAAGGATGCTACTGATTTTTATGCCATTTTCGCCAAACATCTTGAGTATTCGCTCTCTTGCAGATGGAGTTTCGTTCAGCTTGTCTTTTTCTATTATCATGCTGACATATCCGCGCTTTCCTGATATTCCTGATATATCAAAATTGCTTTTAAAATAATCTGCATTTTTAACTATAAGCGTACCTGCATCTTCTGGAGCATTCGTGTTTCTTATGTTCATCGGAATTTCTAGCTTTGTTAACGGGAACATTGCATCCTCGTGCATTACTGCAGCGCCAAGGTATGCAAGCTCACGAAGCTCTTTGTATGTAATTACCGATACAGGCTGAGGATTATCAACAATTCTCGGATCTGCCATCAAAAATCCGGAAACATCAGTCCAGTTTTCGTAGATATCTGCACCTACGGCTGCCGCAACAACAGAGCCTGTTATATCAGAGCCTCCGCGGCTAAAAGTTTTGATGAACCCTTCGTCTGATATGCCATAAAATCCTGGTATAACCACGCCTTTTCTGCGCTCTCCTCTTTTTAGCTCTTCTGAAAGGAATCTGTAGTCCACTTCCCCTGCCTCATCAAAGCGTATAAGCTCAGATGCGTCTGCGAAATCATAACCTGTATAATTTGCCATGAGCTTTGCACTCAGGTATTCGCCCCTGCTTATTATATAATCGTAACGCTTTTCAGAAGGCAGAAGCAAAACTGCCTCGTCAATTTTTTCAAATTCAGCTTCCATATCAAAATCTATTCCAAGTTCTGATCTAATTTCCTCAAAACGGCTGTAGACCTTTTCTATGAGGTCTTTCGCTTCGCGAGGCTTTTCTCTTTTTGCGATTTCTATGAGAAGGTCTGTTACCTTTGTATCATCAGGAGTTCTCTTTCCCGGTGCAGATACTACTATATATTTACGGCCCGATTCTGATTTTATTATGTCACGTACTTTTTTGAACTGACCCGCATCAGCAAGCGAGCTTCCGCCGAATTTTGCTACTACGGCATTTGCATTTTCTGTAAGCTCAGAAGGTATGCTATTATCGCGAATCTGCGTAATATCATATGGAGTTGACTGGTAAACGAAATAGTTAAGCCAGTTTGAATAAAGAAGGTTTGCGCAAGAACGCCATTTGACGCATGGTTCTTTCGTGTCATCGTTATCCGGGAAATAGTTACATGGAACTTCAGGGTTTAGCCCTGCTTTCTTGTCACGTTCATATTCCTTTTTCAATGTGTCTGCATCGTATTCTGAGTGGCCCATGATGAAAATCTGTCTATCATTTACTGATTTTACAGCATAGATTCCTGCCTCTTCAGATGTGGATATTATTCTAAGATCATCACATGCTAGCACGTCTTCTTCGTAGACTGTTGTATTTCTTGAATGAGGAACGTAGAATTCATCATCAAAGCCTCTAAAAAGCATTCCATTCTTATAATCAAGTCTGTGTTTGTACACGCCAGAAAGCTTTTTGTCCAGCTTATGTTTTTTGATTCCATAGTGGTAGTAGAGACCTGCCTGTGCACCCCAGCAAATATGGAAAGTGCTGTGGACATGACTTTTTGACCATTCCATAATCTCGCAAAGCTCGTCCCAGTATTCTACTTCTTCAAATTCCATAAGCTCAACAGGAGCTCCTGTTATAACCATTCCATCGTAGTTTTTGTCTCTTATATCATCGAATACCTTATAAAAGGCGAGCATATGCTCCTCAGATGTATTCTGTGACTTGTGGGTGCTTGTCTGAAGCAGCTCAAGCTCAACCTGAAGAGGTGTGTTTCCGAGAAGTCTTGTAAGCTGAGTTTCTGTATCTATTTTGGTCGGCATCAGATTCAGAATTAGAATCTGAAGCGGTCTTATGTCCTGAGTCATGGCACGAGTATCGGTCATGACGAATACGTTTTCTTCTGTAAGTGTTTTTACGGCCGGTAAATTATTCGGCAGTTTAATAGGCATATCCCATCCTCCTTTTTGCTTTCAGGCGGCTTTTGTCATCTCCAAAGCGACATAAGCTTAAAAAACCGGATAGCACGGTAGCTATCCAGTTTATATTTCGCCGGTATTTATATATTTTCTATGTACATAATCGGATTTAATCGTTTTTTTCGCTAGCTTTGTATGTTTTTAAATACAAAATGTCACCTTCGTGGTTCTTATATACGATTTTCACCTTGATTCCGTCGATTTTTGTCTGTTCCTGAAAACTATCAGCTGTTTCCTGAAACACATTTCCTTCACGGTCTATCATTTCTTTCAGGTTGGCTTTTATAGAATCTTCCTCTCCCTCTGGTATAGTGCCTTTTTCGAATGTATATTCAAATGTCACAGTATTGCCCTTTGAAATCATCTTCGCATCTTGGCTGAGCATCTGATCTTCCAGCTGTTCCTTGAACTGAGGATTCTTGTTCATATATTGCTCAATAGTATCAGGTGAGCCGCAGGATGCAAGAAAAACTGTTGTTAGAATAAGAACAATAGCTGCAATAAAAGCCGCTTTCTTTGATTTTTTTGTCATGAAGTCCTCCCGATTCGATATAACTGTTTATAAACTGATTTACATACTCTATCAATTATACTACAGTTTTCGAATAAATACAGCACTTTTACAGCTGATCGAGAGCTTGTTTCAGATCATCTAGGATATCTTCTACGTTTTCTAGACCAACAGACAGTCTAACCATGCCTCCGTCAATGCCAGCTGCAACGAGCTGCTCCTCTGAAAGCTGTCTATGAGTTTCGCTTGCAGGATGAAGTACGCAGGTTCTGATATCTGCTACATGAACCTCGTTCGAAGCAAGCTTAAGTGAGTCCATGAACTTCATTGCCTTATCTCTTCCGCCTTTGATAACTAAAGAGATAACTCCGCTTGAGCCTTTTAGATATTTTTCTGCTAGCTCATGGCTAGGGTCATCGTCAAGTCCTGGGTATGTAACGCTTTCAATCTTATCACAGCCCTTTAGGAATTCTGCAACAGTCATAGCATTTTCGCAGTACTGTTTCATTCTTACAAGTAGTGTCTCAAGTCCAAGGTTTAAAAGGAATGCTGAGTTTGCTGCAGGATAGCAACCAAAGTCTCTCATCAGCTGCATTCTTGCCTTTAGAATATATGCAAGCTTTCCATATGTCTTTGTGTATGACAGGCCATGGTATGACTCGTCTGGTTCAACAAGCTCTGGGAAGTTTCCGCATGTCCAGTCAAAGTTTCCGCTGTCAACGATAACACCACCGCCCTGAACTGCATGGCCATCCATATATTTTGTTGTTGAGTGAATTACTATATCTGCACCAAAATCAAAAGGCTTGCAAAGCACTGGTGTTGCAAATGTGTTGTCAACGATTAGCGGAACGTTGTGCTCATGAGCAAGTCTTGCGAATCTTTCGATGTCAAACACCTTAAGTGCAGGATTTGCTATTGTCTCACCAAATACAGCCTTTGTATTTGGCTTGAAAGCCTTGCGAATTTCTTCATCTGAATCATCCTGTGACACATAGATGCACTCGATTCCAAGTTTTTTGAGTGTGTAGGAGAACAGGTTAACAGTTCCTCCATAAATAGTTGTAGTACTGATAAAGCTATCTCCAGCTTTACAGATATTTAAAATCGAAAGCAGTGTTGCAGCCTGACCTGAAGTAGTGCACATAGCGCCAACTCCGCCTTCCAAAGCAGATATTTTTTCTTCTACTGCCATAACAGTAGGATTTGCAAATCTTGAATAGATAAGTGCTTTAGTTGGGTCGTCAAAAACATCTGCCACGTCCTGTGTTGAATCAAATACATATGTTGTACTCTGCACGATTGGAATAACACGCGGTTCAGAGTTTTTTGGTTCATAGCCTGCATGCAGGCACTTTGTTTCGTCTCTCATTTTATTGTCCTCGTATCTATATAATTTGGGTTCTTTGATAAAAAAGGATACCCATAATCCTTTCGTCTAATAGAAAAATATTATATCATTTTTGTTTAAAAGTCAACATTTTGACCTCCGTTTTTTATTTGCTACAAACAAAAAATATCAAAAACCTATTGACAACGAGAATATGCGGTGCTAAGATAAGGGCAATTAAATAACAAACCTTTGATGGAGAGTAGTAAGTTACAGTGCTGCATCTGAGAGAGCTGCAGGTGGTGAGATTGCAGTATGGACAGACTGTTTCAGAATGGACTCCTGAGGGCAAACCGAAAGCGCAGTATATCTTTTAGGCATTTTTCAAAACTGCAGTAGAGATTTTGCAAGTAGGGGCGACGGAGAGATACTTCGTTATCAAAATCAGCATATGTTGGTATGCATTGAGAGGACGTTTTACGTCAAGCCGGGTGGCACCGCAAGAGAATTCAGCTCTTGTCCCAGCAGAAGTTAAGTTTGCTTGGGGCGAGAGTTTTTTTGTTATCCAAAAGGCTGTCAATGCTCCGAAAACCAGACAGAAATTACTATTCATGGAAAAGGAGAAATTAAAATGAAAGACAACAGAATTCCGTACAAAATCTATCTGTCAGAAGCACAGATGCCTACTCACTATTACAATCTAAGAGCTGATATGAAAAAGAAGCCGGCTCCTCTTCTGAACCCTCAGACTCTAGAGCCGATGACTGTCGATGATCTTAGCAGCGTGTTTTGCAGAGAGCTTGCAGCTCAGGAGCTAGATGATACTCACCCTTATATTGAAATTCCAGAGGAAATTAGAAATTTCTACAAGATGTACAGACCTGCTCCCCTCGTAAGGGCCTACTGCCTTGAAGAAAAGCTAGACACTCCGGCTAAGATTTACTATAAATTCGAAGGAAACAACACAAGCGGAAGCCATAAGCTGAATTCTGCAATTGCCCAGGCCTATTACGCAAAGAAAGAAGGCCTTACAGGAGTTACTACAGAAACAGGTGCCGGTCAGTGGGGTACTGCCCTTTCCATGGCATGCGCATATTTTGGTCTCGACTGCAAAGTTTTTATGGTGAAATGTTCTTATGAGCAGAAGCCTTTCAGACGCGAGGTTATGAGAACTTATGGTGCAAATGTTACGCCTTCTCCTTCTATGACTACAGAAGCGGGACGATCAATACTAGCAGAATACCCTGATACAACAGGAAGTCTTGGATGTGCGATTTCAGAAGCTGTGGAAACTTCTATGAATTCAAAAGGATATAGATATGTTCTCGGAAGTGTTTTAAATCAGGTTATGCTTCATCAGAGCATCATAGGGCTAGAAACAAAGAAAGCAATGGACCTTTATGATATTACACCGGATATAATTGTAGGGTGTGCCGGAGGCGGATCTAACCTAGGCGGACTGATTGCTCCGTTTATGGGAGAAAAGATCAAAGGCAATAAGGACTATCACTTTATCGCTGTAGAACCTGCTTCATGTCCTAGTCTGAGCAGGGGAAAATATGCATACGACTACTGCGATACTGGCAAAATCTGTCCGCTTACAAAGATGTACACTCTTGGACATGGATTTATGCCTGCACCAAATCATTCCGGAGGTCTAAGATATCACGGAATGAACTCAACTCTTTCTGAGCTATATGACCAGGGACTTATGGAAGCAAGAACTGTTCTTCAGACTGATGTATTTGAAGCGGCCCAGACATTTGCAAAGGTAGAGGGTATTTTACCTGCGCCAGAAAGTAGCCACGCAATCAAAGTTGCAATAGATGAGGCAATGAAGTGCAAGGAAACTGGAGAAGAAAAAACTATTTTATTCGGCCTTACAGGAACTGGATATTTCGACCTTGCAGCATACAAGAAGTTCAACGATGGTGAAATGGCAGACTACATTCCGTCAGATGAAGAGCTCGAAAAAGGTTTTGCAGGAATCCCTGAGCTAAACCTATAAAGTAACTATCTTCTAGTGCTTATATATTGGTAAATCTATTTTTATATATAAAAAACATGTGGCATATGCAAGATTTGCAAAGCCACATGTTTTTTCTTTTATTTTTACGTGTATTATAAACAAGCTATACTATTTGTTATAGCTTCTGCTAAAGACTTCTATTTATACTCACGTATAAGTTTTTTGTAGAAATCTACTGCCAGAGCAATTTTGTCTACATTTATATTCTCATTTAGATTATGCACAGATGCATACTGCTGAGAATCTATGTCTATCGGAGCGAATCTTACTACAGCATCCGAAAGATCACAGAATCTACGTGCATCAGTTCCTGCTGGAAGTATAAAAGGTGCACATGCCGCATAATCAAAAGATGCCTTTGTAATTCCTTTGATATATTCATAGCCTGCGCTATTTAGATTTGCCGGTCTGTAGTACTCCATCTCTGTTATTTCTGATGAAATGCCTGCATTTTTTGCAATCGCCTCAAGCTTCTTTATATCCTCTTCTTGGTCTTTGTCATTAACACATCTTAGGAAGTATTCTACGCTTGCGCCCCCATCCTCTGCACTTTCCAGTTTTCTGAATGTGCCCGATGTTCCAAGCATTTCACCTGCAGCTGCATTTAGCTTTGGAATTATCTTCACAAGAAGGCCTGAGAAAATATTAAGATGTGAAAATATGAACTTCATCGGAAAACTCATATGAGGTGCAAGGCCCTCAAACATAGCCCTAAGCTCAGGATGCATGCGTCTTATGAACGGTTTTGTTTTTTCTACTTCTGTTATGAAGTTAGCTATTTTCACCGCTGGTGTTTTGGAATCTGCAGCAAGGCCTGTGTGACCTGTATTCTTTGATGCTGTAAATTTCATTACGCATCTTCCCTTTTCGTGAACGGCCATCATAGCGCATTTTTTATCGATTCCTGCCATCGGAGGGTCTATTATTGCTCCGCCTTCATCAATTATCCATTCAAACTCAATATTGTTTTCTCTGAAATAATCAAGGGCAAGTAGCGCTCCATCTCCTGCTATCTCCTCGTTGTGAGAGGAAAAAAGATAGACATTTGTACTTGGAACAAAACCTTCTGTCAAAAGCTCCTGCAGGGCTGTAAACTCTGCAAACAGAGGAGTTTTTGTATCTACGGTTCCCCTTCCCCACAGTTTTTCTGAGGCAATTTCTCCAGAAAAAGCATCGTGCTCCCACTCACCTTCTGCATCTACTACATCGTGGTGAGACATGAGCATTACATTTCTTGTCTCATCTTTTCCCTTCAGCTTGTATAGCCATGCGTCATCACCGAGAATCACAAGCTCCGCCTCCGAAACAAACATCGGAAACAGATCTTTGATTACTTCTCTTAGTTTAAAAAATTCTTCCTGTTCAAATCTGTCTTTTACAGATACTGTTTTGCACTGTATCATCCTAGACAGACGCTCTGCATAATATATATCTCTACTACTTGCCAAATTACTCACCCCTATACTGCTTCGGATTGTTTATAACATCCAGAACTTCTTTTTCCTTATATCTTAGGAATGCGATTATAGAAAGTATGCTAAATACAGCACCGAAAACTGCTGTCAGCTTAAGACCTGACACGCCGATATTTTCGCCTGTAGCTGCACCTATAACTATAAGTGATGGTACTATCATTATTGCCAGGGAATTTCCCATCTTAACGATAAAGCTTCTTGCTGCACCAAATATACCCTCCTGATTTACGCCTGTTGTGACTGTATCATACTGGATAACATCTGCCATCATAGAGCCCGGCAGAACGTTCAATACTGCAAACGGGAAAGATACAAACAATGCAAATATACACGCCATGAGAAGCTTGTTTCCAGGAAGAAAATCACTAAAGCAGATTACAATTTCTGCTACTGCAAATACAAGGCACCCTAAAATTATAGGGAGATTTTTGCCCTTTCTCTTTGCAAATTTATTTACAAACGGATACATTGCAAGAGAGCCTGCTATCGAAATTGCAAGGATCAAAACTGAATAAGTCTCAGCAAGACCCATAAGCGATGTCACATAGTACATTATGCACGCCTGGAAAAATGCCATTCCTGTGTTTTCTAGTAGCTGTCCCAGTGTAACGATTCTGAAGTGTTCGTTTGAGAATGCATGCTTTAGCGACTGTGCCAAAGTTACATTTGGAACAACCGAGTGAACATAGTCCTTTTCTTTTATCGTAAATGCAGGGACTAGTAGCAAAATAATACCGATAACAGTATAAACTGCAAAAGTTATTCTCCAAGATGAAAGAGCATCAAAACCGCTGCTCTTGAAGCCGCCTACAATCAGCGGTGTAACATATCCAAGGGCACTTCCTGTAACAAAGAAAAATGAGCTCACTGTATATGCATTCACCCTCATAGGACCTTCCTGAATCATCTCCGGAATAAGAGCGTTGTGAGGGATCATGTAAAGTGTGAAGAAGAAATAATATCCCCACATAAAAATTGCAATCCATGCCGCATTTACCATGCTTATGCTTGATGTAGGCACGCAGAATATCATAAGGGCGCAGAGACCAAATGGCACCGCTGCCCTTTTCATCATTGGAATTCTGCGTCCGTTTTTGTTTTTGCTTTTATCTGAGAATGATGCAATCAGAGGATCTGTAACTGCATCTATTATGTGGCCTACTGCCTTAATCATTCCTATTATAGTAAGAAATCCAAGCACAACCGTTCCCTGAGGAATCAGGTTAGGAAGACCTGAGGTTTCTGACGGCTGATAGAAATATATGAGATAGTTATTCAGCATCGTAGTAAAAAGGCCTACTGCAAACTGCGGAAGACATAGAATAACTATCAGTTTCATGGTTATCTTTTTTTGCCCAAGTCCGGCTGTTTTTTTCTGCTGTCATTACGCCACCTATTTTATATTAGACTTCTTGTAGCGAAGTGCACATACATCATCACCTTTTGCAATAGCCTTTGGAAGTTCTAGACGTGCATCAAAGCAGCTGCCGATTCCATGATCTCCGCACATTGCAATATCACAAAGCATTGCAATTTCCTCATCTGTAGCACCAGCTTTCTGCCATGCTTTTACAAGAGGACAGTAATGAAAATCAAGATACAGTGTATCATCTGTATTTTCTACAAGGTCCATTTCAAAGACCCATCTTGCAGCTTTTGTAAACAGAGTTTTGCGAAGACCTTTGAGACTCTTTGTTCCCGCTTTAGCCACAAGGTCATTTCCTTGGGAAATTCCGCATCTTTTGATTGCTGCACTTGAGAATTCTTCTGGGTCAAGTCCCTGTTTCTTTGCCTCATCTACGAGAAGATAAAGCCACAGCGCTCTGTGCTCCAAAAGCTCTCTGATTTTCACAATAAGTTTGTTTTTGATTTTTGCCTCATTAACAATTTTTGACATAACTACCAATCCTTTCTTTTAACATACAAACCCAATATATTTGTTAAAAATATTTTCTATGTAGTAGATATTGTATCATATTTTTACAGTTTTGCACCCTTTTCTTTACTTTACTTTGCTGACACTTTGCTTACTTGATTTCTTTACACATAAACAGTATACTTAAAAATATTGAACTTCTTATGTGCCTGGGCCGGATCTAAATAATATCCGTAAATCAAACAAAAACAGGCTTAACAAAATCCGGCAAAAGAAAGGGGAATTGATATGAACATTGATAAACAAAGACAGTTCTTTGAGACAGGTAAGACATTAGATGTAGAATACAGAATCAAAGCTCTCCACAAGCTTCAGGTGTGGATCGATGTAAACGAAAAAAGAATCGAGGAAGCTCTTGCATCAGACCTTGGAAAATCAGACCTAGAAAGCTATATGAGTGAAATAGGAATGGTAAAAAGTGAGCTTTCATTTCAGCTTTCCCATATAAGAAAATGGGCAAAAAAGCATTATGTAAAAACTCCTTTAGCTCAGTTTAGAGCTACTTCTTATGAAGTGTGCGAGCCCTACGGCGTAGTTTTGATTATGGCTCCATGGAACTATCCGTTCCTACTTAATATAGATCCTATGATTGGTGCTGTTGCTGCGGGAAATACTGTTGTTGTAAAACCGTCTGCATATTCTCCTGCCACATCAAAGCTAATCTGCGAGATGATCGGCGAGTGTTTTGACGAGGGCCATGTGCTTGGAGTCGAGGGTGGACGTAAGGTTAACGAAGAGCTTATGGATATGAAGTTTGATTATATCTTCTTTACAGGAAGCGTTAATGTCGGACGACAGGTTATGGAAAAAGCCGCAAGAAATCTAACACCGGTTACGCTAGAGCTCGGAGGAAAGAGCCCTTGCCTCATAGACGAAAACTGCGATTTAAAAATGGCAGCAAAGCGAATACTCTTTGGAAAGTATCTAAACAGCGGTCAGACATGTGTTGCACCTGACTATCTGCTTATAAAGAAAGGCATGGAAGATGAATTCTTCAAATATGCTCACTGCATGACTCGAAAATTCTTTGGAAAAGAGCCCCTAAAGAATCCTGATCTTCCTCATATTGTAAATCAGAAACATTATGACAGGCTAAAGGCTCACATGCTTCAAAATGAGTTTGAAGTTGGAGGAGGCTTTGATGATGAAAAGCTTCTTATAGAGCCTTCTGTAACAAAGGTAACAGACCTTAACAGCTCATTGATGCAGGAAGAAATCTTTGGACCTGTGCTCCCGGTTTTGACTTATGAAACTATCGATGAGGCTATCGAGATTATACACAAATTTGAAAAACCTCTTGCATTTTATCTGTTCACAAGAGATAAGGCTGTAATAGACAAGGTTCACAGCCAGGTAAGCTTTGGTGGCGGCTGTGTAAATGATACAATCATTCACCTAGCAAGCTCAAGACTCGGATTTGGCGGAACTGGTCAAAGCGGCACTGGAAGCTATCACGGCAAGAAGAGTTTTGAGACCTTCTCTCACAAAAAAAGCATCGTAAACAAAGCAACATGGATTGACCTTCCGTTCAGATATCATCCTTATACAAAAGCAAACAAAAAAATAATCAAGCTGTTTATGAAATAACTTAACTAAAACAAAATGAGCTTCCCTATCGAGTTTAAATCGTAACCGGAAGCTCATTTAATTATACTTTTAATTTTTACATCCAAATCGTTTATATTCTATGCGTTTAGTTTTGCGACAGCCTCTGCACCTGTCATTCCCACTTCAACGCCAAGCTCTGCAGCTTTTGCTGAAACAGCCTTAACAGGGTTTGCAAGAGTTTCCTCGAAACAGCTTCCACCTACTACTGCTGCTGCATCTTCAAATCCCTCTGCTGCTGCCATATTAAGATATCCGCACATAACATAGCCTTTTTTGCAAAGGATTACTATCATATTAGGATGACCTTCTCCTCCGGGACTGCAAATTCTAAGACCCTCAACCATCTGACCATTAACTTCTAGCATTTCTATCTGCATCATAACGCATCCTCCTTTTTGCTTAGTTCTTATATTTTCATTATATATTACTCTAACAAATTACAAAAGAAAAAAATTCATCTACTACTTTTCTGAATCAGATTCTACATCCTCAGGAACATACTTAGGAATGTATTTATATATGCGATATAGGTCTTGTATAAAAGGAACCGTTATCAAAATAAGGCTAATCACAATAGATGACTTCATGCTGAACTGTGAAAAAAGGCAGTAGAGTATTGTAAAAACAAGAAGTGCCGATGTTACAAGTAAATCGAACAAATAACGTTTGCGAAGATTCTTCATATTACACGCCCCCTTTTTTATATGAAATTTCATTAAGTTTTTATAATTTTCTTCATATTATCATAGCTTAAAGAGAGAGTCAACATAAAGCTGAATTGCGATAATTATGAACCACACTGTTTTAGTAAATAAGTACTAATCATAATTTAATTCGATTTTATGATTCATTCTTTAACGCTGACTTTATATATGCTTTTATCTTTTCCTTTTCGTTTTCCAGACTTCCTTTCGCTACTTCTCTAAGCACTTTTCTAAGCCAGGCGCCTATATCTCGCCCTTCTATACCCATAGCCTTAAGATCGTTTCCGCAAATTGCAAGGCATCGCATATCAAAGCATCCAGACGCCTTTATTCTCAAAACCGATTCAGCCAAATCCTTTGCCTTTTCGTTAATAGCATTCTTTTCACAAAATGCTTTGATAAGAAGTGCTTTTCTAACATGCTCTTCAGGATGATCTATTAGCATCAATCTTAGATTTTTTTCTATCGCCGCATCATCAGTTGTCTTTTCCCAATCAGAAAACTCCTTTACACATGTAAGTATTCCTGTAGTCTCGCTAAGGAAAGCATTTGAAACCTTAAGCCTCTTTAGCACTTCCTTTGGATTTTCTACATCAAGAATCTCAAACAAGGCGGCAAATCGAATTTCAGCTCCCTCTGCACACAGGTATGTTTCCTGTAAAAAATCAGCAAAGCAGGAAAGATGTCCTGCTTTATCACATTGACCTCCAAATATAGCGCGAGAGAACACATCGCTAAATTGTAATACAACCTGTGGTGCAAATTCGCAGACGAGCGTTTTTGATATTTCCGAAAAAATTCTCTCAGCACTGATATTCTCGAGAAGTTTACTATTTCTGACTAGTGCCTTAGCTGTCTTTTCCTCTATATCAAAGCCAAGCCTTGCAGAAAACCTCAAAGCTCTCAAAATTCTAAGAGCGTCCTCCGAAAATCGCCTATCAGGATTTCCTACAGCGCGAATTATTTTCTTCTCTATATCTTCTCTTCCGCCATAGCGGTCAATCACATTTCCCTCAGAATCCATAGCCATCGCATTTATTGTAAAATCTCGACGCGCCATATCCTCTGATAGTTTTCCTGTAAAATCAACCCTGTCAGGGTGACGACTGTCGCTATAGCCTCTATCAATTCTATATGTCGTAATTTCGTATGGCGTATCTGCAATAATTGCTGTAACAGTCCCATGCTTTAGTCCTGTATCAATGGTTCGAAAGTCCTTTAGCACTTCCTTTGTCTGATTAGGAAGTGCAGATGTAGCAAGATCAAAGTCAGACGGCGGAATATCCATTAGCATATCTCTAACGCATCCGCCGACCAGGAATATTTCATAACCGTTTCTGTTAAACAGCTCTGTAAGCATTTTTATTTCTGCTGTTATGTATTTCACCTGTATCTGACCTCTCTTAATTAGTCGTCGCTTCTTGCCATTATGCTTAGAATTCTCAGGAACAAGTTGATGATTGAAACATACATCATAGCTGCAAGGTCAACTGCATTGTCAACTGTCTTTGGTGCATCCTGTGCGTGAACCCAGTCATATCCGATATATCCACAGAAGATTAGCGCAGCAATTATATCTGTAGCTCCAAATACGTACCAGTTAAAAATCATTGCAAGAACTTCTACGATAATCAGCGCAAGCAGTGATACGAAAAGTACCCTTCCTAGCTTTCTAAAGAAAGTAGGGAAAAGTCCTCCGACAAGCATCATAACCCCTGTAACGCAAGCTGTAACCATAACAGCTCTAAATACAAGGCCTGGATCATAAAATATCAGTACTCTTGTAAGAAGCAATCCTATAGGAAGTACCACCATGTTATATCCCAGAAAACTTACTAGTGGATTATCACTAGAATTTACTAACATGCTTCCAGAAAAAGCAAGCACGACGTAAAGAATGAGAAATACCATCGGAGAAATTGACAGAGCAAAGCCTGCCAAAAATTTTACGATCAGAAGGTTCATAACAAGACCGTACAGAATAACTGCACCGATCAAAAGGTTATATGAACGCTCCGAAATAATAGCGCCGTTTGCATAGCCTTGGTTTCTAATGTTCTGCATACTTTTCATTTAAATTCACCTCTCTAAATCCTTTCAGTATGATTACTTTGTAATATACCAATTATTTTTACTTTAGTCCACAAAAAACAGCAAAATTCATCAAACGAACAAATAAAACAGCCCTGCCTGCCGGACGGACTCTCTCTATCTCCGCCATCCAGCCTGCCGGGCGTTTGTTTTGATTGATTAAGATAAGTATTCTACGAAGCTTCGGCTGATGAGGTGCCGAAAGGCTCCATGTATTTACTAAAGCTTTCCTATTACATAGTCTGCAAACTCAGCACATGTTGCGCCGTCTGAGTTTCCTGTAACCTCAACCTTCTTTTCGACGTCAACGCATTCGTGAAGAACCTCTGCAAGTCTATCTGCCTTCTTTTCGAATCCGATGTGTCTAATCATCATTTCTGTAGCTTTGAATATGCTTGAAGGGTTTGCATAATCAGCAAGACCATCTTCTATCATTCTTGGCGCTGAACCGTGAATTGCCTCAAACATTGCATAATTGTCACCTATGTTTGCGCTTCCTGCAGTGCCTACGCCGCCCTGAATTTCAGCAGCTTCGTCTGTTATGATATCTCCATAAAGGTTAGGAAGCAGGAACACCTGAAAATCTTTTCTGATGTTTTTATTTACAAGGTTAGCTGTCATGATATCGATATACCAGTCACTTGCCTCGATTCCCGGATACTCTTTTGCAATCTCATTACATATTGCTGAGAAGTTTCCATCTGTCTTTTTCATGATATTTGCCTTTGTTACGATTGCAACTTTTGTTTTTCCATTCTGCTTTGCATAATCAAAGGCAGCACGAGCGATTCTCTCTGTTCCGCATTTTGTTGTAACCTTAAAATCCATTGCAAGCTTTCCTGGAACCTCGATTCCTCTGCTTCCGAGAACGTATTCACCTTCTGTGTTTTCTCTATAGAAAATCCAGTCAATGCCTTCTTCCTCTAGCTTTACAGGTCTTACGTTTGCAAACAGGTCTAGCTCACGTCTAAGTGTAACGTTTGCGCTTTCCATTTTGCCACCCTTTGGTGTTGTTGTAGGACCCTTTAGAAGAACATCGCAGCTTTTGATTTCTGCAAGTACGTCTGATGGAACTGCCTCGCCCTTTTCTAGACGGTTTTCGATTGTAAGGCCATTTATTTCTTTGATGACAACTCTGCCTGAATTTATCTCATCTGCGAGCAGATGTCTTACAAGTCTATCTGCCTGCTTCATTATAATTGAGCCTATTCCATCGCCTGCACAGACACCGATTGTGATTTTATCCATAGAAGCAAAGTCTTTTTTTGAGTTATCGTTTTCCATACGATTCTGACGCTCTAGCTGCTCTGTAAGAACTTTTCTGAAGCTCTGGACAGCGTCCTCGATAAAAATTTCGTTTTCCATTGTACATACCACCTTCTGATTATTTTTCCTGAGCAACATAGGCAAGAAGGCTTCCTGCTTTTAGGATGTCTTTCTGTCTCTGTGTGAAATCACATACAAGATCAAATGTCTCACCTGTTGTCTCATCAGTTAATTTTATAACTCCTGTGTCAAATCCATCGTATATTCCTGTGAGTCTGAGCTTATCACCCTGTGAAATTCTGTCGTAATCCTCTGGATTTTTGAATGTCAAAGGCATGATTCCGGCATTAATCAGGTTAGCAACGTGAATTCTTGCAAAGCTCTTTGTAATAACTGCTCTTACGCCAAGGTAAAGAGGAACAAGAGCTGCATGTTCTCTTGATGAGCCCTGTCCGTAGTTGTTTCCACCTACTACGATACTTTCACCTGCTGCCTTTGCTCTTTCTGGGAATGTCTTATCGCATACACCAAAGCAGAACTGTGACAGATGTGGAATGTTGGATCTGTAAGGCAGAATCTTTGATCCTGCAGGCATGATGTGGTCTGTAGTTATATTATCGCCTACTTTTAGGATAAGCTCTGCATAAAGCTCATCTTCCTGTGGCTTACTCTTTGGAAATTCTTTGATGTTAGGTCCTCTTAGGATTTCTAGGCTCTTAGCCTCCTCTTCTGATGCTGGTGGAATAATTGCACTGTCATCGATTTTGAAGATTTCTGGCATTTCAACCTCTGGCATTTCTCCAAGAAGTCTAGGGTCTGTAATTTCGCCAGTAAGAGCTGCTGCAACTGCAGTTTCTGGTGATACTAGGTAAACCTGTCCATCTGCTGTACCTGAACGTCCTTCGAAGTTTCTATTGAAAGTTCTAAGTGATACTCCTCCTGAGTTTGGTGAGAATCCCATTCCGATACATGGTCCGCATGCACATTCAAGAACTCTTGCGCCTGATGCTAAAATATCGCTCAGTGCTCCGCAGTCTGCAAGCATTGAAAGAACCTGCTTTGAACCTGGTGAAACAGATAGGCTTACAGAAGGGTCAATTGTCTTTCCCTTTAGCAGTGCTGCTGCCTTTAGCATGTCAAATAGTGATGAGTTTGTACATGAACCTATGCACACCTGGTCTACCTTTGTGCCCTTGAGTGATGATACCTTTACAACGTTGTCAGGGCTGTGAGGACATGCAATCATAGGCTCAAGCTCTGAAAGGTTGATATCTATTACTTTGTCATAAACCGCATCATCATCACTTGCAAGAGGAATGTAGTCTTCGCCTCTTCCTTCTGCCTCGAGAAATGCTTTTGTTATTTCATCTGAAGGGAAGATTGATGTTGTTGCACCAAGCTCTGTTCCCATATTAGTAATTGTCGCTCTTTCTGGAACTGACAGAGTTTTTACGCCAGGGCCACCCCACTCGATAATCGCACCAACGCCGCCCTTTACGGAAAGAATTCTTAAGATTTCTAAGCTTATGTCTTTTGCTGTAACAAAATCTCTAAGCTCGCCTGTCAGATTAACCTTGTACATCTTTGGCATTGTAATGTAGTAAGCTCCGCCTCCCATTGCAACTGCAACGTCAAGGCCGCCTGCACCCATTGCAAGCATACCGATGCCGCCGCCTGTAGGAGTATGGCTGTCTGAACCAATCAGAGTTTTGCCTGGCTTTCCAAATCTTTCAAGATGAACCTGGTGGCAAATTCCATTACCTGGTCTTGAGAAATACAGACCGTATTTCTTTGCCATTGACTGGATGAATCTGTGGTCGTCAGCGTTTTCGAAGCCTGACTGTAGTGTATTGTGGTCAATATATGCAACAGAAAGCTCTGTCTTTACTCTAGGAATTCCCATAGTTTCAAATTCCAGATATGCCATTGTTCCTGTCGCATCCTGTGTAAGTGTCTGGTCAATTCTAAGCGCAACCTCGCTTCCAACTTCCATAGAGCCGCTTACCATATGTTCTTTGATGATTTTCTGTGCAATTGTCAGTCCCATTATTTGCTTACCTCCTTGATGCAGTAATATGCGTGCTCTATATGTGTTAGAACAAGCGTATCAAGCGCGTCTTCGTCTTTGTCTCTAATTGCCTCGTATATTGCTCTGTGTTCTGCTACAGAGTCCATAATTCTATGTTCTATTTCCAGTGATGCTCTTCTGAATTTCATGAGCTTGTGGTGAATTGGAGAAAGGATTGTCTCCATTACCATACTTCCACATTCCTTATAGATTGTGTCATGAAACTCAGTGTCTAGGTCTCTTACCTTAACTGCGTCGTTTTTCTGGGCATAAAACTCCTGCTGCTCAACTATATCCTTGAGCTCATCAAGACCTGCTTCTGTTATGTTAAATGCAGTCCATCTTGTTGCAAGAACTTCCAGTCTTCTCTTTACCTCAAACATGTCATACACATCTCTTTCGGAGATTCCAAGAACCATGTTTCCCTGAGGAGTGTCTTTGATAAGTTTTTCAAACATCAGTCTGCTGATTGCTTCTCTGATTGGAGTTCTGCTTACGCCAAGCTCGCTGGCAAGTCTTTGCTCGCTTAATATTTCACCTTTCTGGTATGTGCCATTAAGGATACTTACTTCTAATTTTTCGTAAACCTGATTTGCAAGGGATACACTTTTATATTCTAACATCTCTAACTCTCCTGTTTTCTATACATACATCTGATATGAATCGCACTTTCATGCATTTGACCTACGTTTTTCCTATTTGTTCAGAAGCTCCATGTACTTGTCTTCGATTTCGCCGTTTGAAAGGCTTGTAGTTCTGCCATCTGCGTACATTTCGTCAACCCATACCTTTAGTTCTTTTACAATAGGGGCATCCTTTGAAACTCTGTCGATTCCCTCGTAGCCGTAGTGTTCGTTCAGCCAGTAAGCAATTCCCGCTGCTCCACTAGTTTTGCTGATTGAAACGCCTGGAGCTCTTCCTAGGATTTTCTTTGTATCGAATATGTTATATATTTCTTCGTCTTTCATGAGACCATCCGCGTGGATTCCGGCCTTTGTTACGTTGAAGTTTTCCCCAACAAAAGGAGTCATCGGCGGAATATCGTATCCCATTTCTTTCTTGAAGTATTCTGCAATTTCTGTTATAACGGTCGGATCCATACCGTCCATAGAGCCTCTGAGTGAAGCGTATTCAAACACCATAGCCTCTAAAGGAACGTTTCCTGTTCTTTCGCCGATTCCAAGAAGCGAGCAGTTAACTGCTGATGCGCCATAAAGCCATGCTGTAGAAGCGTTTGCAACTGCCTTGTAGAAATCGTTGTGTCCGTGCCATTCAATCATATCGCTTGGAACACCTGCATACTGCTGAAGTCCGTAGATGATTCCTGAAACACTTCTAGGAAGTGATGTTCCTGTGTAAGGAACTCCGTATCCCATAGTATCGCATGCGCGGATTTTTACTGGTATTCCTGCTTCTCTTGAAAGCTCCATGATTTCGTTTACGAATGGTACAACAAAACCATAAAAGTCAGCTCTTGTAATATCTTCTAGATGACATCTTGGAACTACTCCCGCCTCAAAGGCATCTCTTATAGTCTCTAGGTAGTAGTCTACAGCCTGTCTTCTTGTCATATTCATCTTCTTGAAAATATGGTAGTCACTGCATGATACAAGGACCCCTGTTTCCTTGATTCCCAGCTCTTTTACCATCTTGAAGTCTTCTTTTTTGGCTCTAATCCATGTAGTGATTTCTGGGAATTTGTATCCCAGCTCCATACATTTTTCTACAGCCTCTCTGTCCTTCTTAGTATAAATGAAGAACTCAGACTGTCTGATAATACCATAAGGTCCTCCAAGCTTTGCAAGTAGCTTGTAAAGATCAACTATCTGCTTAACCGAGTAAGGTGCCATTGACTGCTGGCCATCTCTGAAGGATGTATCTGTAATCCAGATATCCTCAGGCATATTCATAGGTACACGTCTCTGGTTGAATGAGATCTTTGGCACTTCTGAATAATTATATATATCCCTGTACAGGTTCGGTTTTTTTACGTCCTGAAGTGAATACTTGAAACTGGCCTGTTCGAGCAAATTAGTTTTCTTAGATATTTCTAGCATTTTTCCCCTCCCGATTGAATATATTTTATTACTTTAAAGCAATAATCTACTACTGTATTTCGCTTAATACTAGTATAGCTGTATACGTGCATATTGTCAATGTATTTCTGTATAAATGTTTTAAAAATGTTTTTCGTGTGAATTTTGTGTTATGCATGTGTCGGTCAAAGACTATCAGAGGTTTGTTATCTGCAAAAAAATAAAAACTCTAAAAAGTAATAGTATACTTTTTAGAGTTTATTGTTTTTACCCTTTCTCCTACTTCGCAGTACATAGAATAGCTTACAGCTACCCTAATCTATATTTTCGTCCCACATCGAGACACTCTAGTTACTCTTTATCTGTTTCTCTAATATAATAGAAGAGATACTGCTGAGCTATTCCGCCCAGGTCAGCGAAGTTCTCTTCTGCAAACTGCATAATGGCTTTTACGTTTTTCTCCTCAAGGCCGTAAAGGCGGTTCATGACGCGCTTTACCCAGACGTCGACCGGGAAGCTGTCCATGTTGCCGAGGCCAAAGAGAGAAATGCAGTTTGCGACCTTTGGCCCTACTCCTGTAAGGTTACAAAGCTCGTCATAGTTTGTCGGAAGACCGTTTTCTACAACAGTCTTTGCTGATTCTATAAGATACTTTGCCCTGTAGCCAAGCCTAACCTCTGCAAGATCTTCTATAGTCAGAGAAGCTAAAACCTCAGCTGAGGGTGTATTATAGAAAGCTTCTTTTTCGCTTGTAATTTCTTTGCCAAAGCTTTCATCATCTTTTGCACATTTTTTTGCAATATCATATCCTTCTATACAGTTTTCGGCAGGCGTTCCTAGAAGCTTTGATAATTTTTCGATGCAGCCTTTGATCCTAGGTATATTGTTATTTTGCGATATGATAAATGATACTATAGTTTCCCACAAATCCTGCTTTAGGATTCTGATTCCGCGCCCCTTTTCGATGGCACCTGCGATGATTTCATCCTTCTCTGCAAGAGCATGTTTTATCTTGCCGTAATCTCTATCAAGGTCAAGATAATCTTTCCAGATATCGTCAAAGTCTTCCTTTGTTGCGCCATTAATTATAAGTCTTCCCCTATTGTCTGAGCCCTCCTCATATTCAAAGTCCATGTTTACGACTTTTCCAAAGGCAGTTCCTGTATATGAACCATCTATCTCTTTTTTCCATCTGAAGCACTGGCCGCAGTCAAATATGTGATCAAGATTAAAATCTCTTACGTTTTCTAAAATAAATTTTTCCATAAAATTCCCCCTCAATTTTCCTGTATTTATATACCCGGATTAATAGAGGTCACGCACCTGCACATCAATCTGAACAACGTTAAAGGCTGTCATAAGCTCTACAACCTCTGCAAGCCTTTTCTGGAAAGCTTCTGCTGTATCCCATATAGGCGCATTTCTATCTATTGCAACAGAAACGTCCATTATTAGATTATCAGGGGACGTATTTTCGTATACTTTTATGACTTCCTCGATGCCGCAAATTTCCTTTCCCACGCATATTGCTATATCAGTTAGAACTGTATCTGAAATAAAGAAATCACCCATATAGCTGAACGTAGGTCTTACTACTGTTTTTTCTGGCTCGTGAGCACGCTCTCTTACGCTCTTTGATTTAAAAATTCTCATCGGGTCTAAAAAATATCCCGCAAAATCTCTCTTAAGCTGAAGCGTTGGCGCAGGTATTATGTGTTTTCCCTGCTGATGCCTCTGCCTGTCAGCTTCTGCACGCTCTTCTTCTGTAGTAATGTCTTCTATATATATTCTTTCGCAAACCTCAGGAAGACCAAGTCTTGCTGTGATTTTGTCAGTCATTTTATCGCTCGTTCCAATTATGAGCATTGATTTTGGCTTAAGCTGGCTTATGCGCTTTGATACTGACTCTGCATGCTCATCTGTCGTAAAGAGAGCAGTTTTTATTGCACCAACCATGGTTTTTTGGCGCTTTGCCGAGATGCCTGCCTCTACGCGATTTTTGTATATGAACAGTCCGTCATCTATGATGCTTTCTATGTGTTTTTCTGTACAGATATTGATGGCCTGATAGGATTTTCCTGTTCCGCTATGGCCTGTTAAAGAATAAACTTTCATCTTTACTTATTTGAACCCTTCTGTTATAATTATATTCGTATTATAGACATGTCTAAAGGAGGAAATTAAAATGGCTTACAAAATTACAGATGCTTGTATCAACTGTGGAGCTTGCGCTGCTGAATGTCCAGTAGAAGCTATCACTGAAGGCGACGGAATGCACGTAATCGATGCTGACAAATGCATCGACTGCGGTTCATGTGCTAGCACTTGCCCAGTAGACGCTCCAGTAGAAGCATAATTAGACAAATTGAGCAAATGAGGCTGCCTTTCGGTAGCCTCATTTTTTTTACTACTTTATGTTCAGCTTTCCTTTTTCTTCATATCGTTCATATGATATGCAAGCGAGTGGAGGCTGTCCGAAAGATGTACGTCCTCCAAAGCGATATGCTTTGGCACTTCTATATCAACCGGAGCAAAATTCCATATGCCATGAACGCCCGCAAACGACAGCTTGTCTGCAACTTCCTGTGCACTGTCTCTATTAACGCATATGATACCAATATCAATTTTTTCTTTTTCAACAAACTCGACAATGTTCTCGTAGTCCATTATCTCGATGCCGTCCAGAGTAGTTCCTATTAATTCCTTTTTCACTTCAAATACACCGCAGACTTTGAAGCCTTCCTTGTAGAAACGAGTGTACTTTGCAATGGCCTGGCCCAGGTTTCCCGCACCCATAATGACCATGCGATATTCTTTGTTCAATCCCAAAATGGCACTGATTTCCTCATAAAGTCCATCAACGCTGTAGCCGTAACCCTGCTGTCCAAATCCTCCAAAATTATTGAGATCCTGTCTTATCTGTGAGGCAGTGTATCCGATAAGATTACTGAATTCCTTGGATGAGATTTTCTCTACTCCTTTTTTCTTCAGTTCAATCAGATATCTTCTGTACCTCGGCAGTCTCTTGATTACTGCATTTGAAATTTTGGCACTCTTCATCCTATATCCTCTCTCCCTAATTAATATCTAGTTAACATATAAAACCCACCGGCGGATAACCGATGGGTTTGAATTAGCGATGATTATTCGCACTGAGCCTCAACATATTTTACCAGATCGCTTACAACCTGGAATTTTTCAGCTTCCTCATCCGGAACCTCGATATCGAACTCGTCTTCGATTGCCATGATGATTTCTACGGCATCAAGTGAGTCAGCCTCAAGGTCCTTCATTAAATTTGTATTCATAGTTACAAGTGATTCGTCAACACTTAGCTGTTCTACGATAATGTCTCTTATCTTTTCAAAAGTCATATCTAACCTCCATCTATCTAATTTAGTACACAGATTATTATATCAAAGCCTACTGTATTTGCAACCTGTTTTTGAATATTCCCTAAAGCTCCATCCAATTTTCATATGAAATTTCAAGCTTTTCCTTGAGCTCTGTTAGCTTTGAATCAAGTTCTGCAAGCTTCGCATGATCTGCAAAATACTCAGGTTTACACATCTCAGACTCAAGATTTGCAATTTCCTCTTCTAGGGCTGCTATCTCTTCTTCGAGTCTGTTTTTCTCTCTGTTTTTTCTTCTTTCCTCTGCCTCTTTTTTCTTTTTTAGTTCTCTCTCTTCAGCGGCTGAAAGCTTAGGTTTTTCAGCGTTTTTGGAGCATACATCAGCACCCTCAGAAGATGCAAGGCTTTTTTCATCAGATGATGCCATCTCCTTTAGATATCTTTTGCCAGATTCTAGGGACTCCTTCTTTTCGACATAATAATCGTATTTTCCGAGGTACTCTGTAAATCCGTCCTTTTCTAGCTCTAAAATTCTCGTAGGAATTTTGTTCAGGAAATATCTATCATGTGAAACTGTAATTACCGTTCCCGGATAATCCAAAAGCGCTTCCTCAAAAATTTCCTTAGACTCTATATCAAGATGGTTTGTCGGCTCGTCGAGAATCAAAACATTTGCACCGCTCATCATAAGTTTTAGAAGAGCCAATCTTGCCTTTTCTCCTCCGGATAAAGATCCAACCTTCAGAAATACCTGATCATCCTTAAATAAAAATCTTCCAAGTATTCCTCTGATTTCGCTATCCTTATAAAGTGAGTACTCATCGTGGACCTCGTCCATTACAGTAGCGTCATTGTTCATGAGCATCTGACCCTGGTCATAGTATCCAAACTCTACATTGTGCCCTATCTTTAGGTATCCTCCTGACGGTGAAAGCTCCTCCATTAAAATTCTAAGAAGAGTTGTCTTTCCTACACCGTTAGGACCAACTATACATATGCGTTCACCACGCTTTATATCAAAATTTACATTCTCAAACAAAAGCTTTGCGTTTGCACCGAAGCCAAACTGTTTGCTTAGGTTCTCCCCATACAGCACATCGTTTCCGCTTTGGAACTTTTGATGAAAATTTATCTTCATCTTAGAAGGAAGATTTTCTGGTCTTTCGATACGCTCCATATGCTCAAGCATCTTCTCTCTAGAAGCAGCTCTCTTTGCAAGCTTCTCTGTACCTCTTTCCTTGTACCTTCTAATCATGTCCTCCTGACGGCGAATTTCAGTCTGCTGTTTGCTATAAGCCTTCATCTGGGCTTCTCTCAGAGCTCTCTTTTTCTCAGCAAACTCTGAATAGTTTCCCTCATAGCATGTAAGCTTATGATTTTCTACCTCAAACACTCTGTTTACGGTCTGATTTAGGAAGTATCTATCGTGAGAAATTAGGATTATAGTTCCCTTATAACCCTTCAGATACTGCTCAAGCCATTTGAGCGTTCCTATATCAAGATGGTTTGTCGGCTCATCGAGAAATAGTATATCCGGCTTTTCCAAAAGAAGGCATGCAAGGGCAAGTCTTGTCCTTTCACCTCCACTCAGAGTATCTATGCGTTTTTCGTAATATTCCTCACCAAAAGCCATACTCGAAAGTATTCCATACATTTCACTTTTGTATGAGAATCCGCCTATGTTTCTAAACTTCTCCTGAGCATCAGATAATCTTGCGATCAGTTTTGATACTTCATCTGATTCTGCTCCATATGCTGATGTTTTCTCATCTATTTCTACAGTAAGTCGTTTTATCTCGTTTTCGGTCTCCTCGATATTTCGAAATATCTTGCGTACCTCTTCTATTACTATGCTTTTTCCGTCAAAATTGTCCTTTTGCTTTAGATATCCTATAGTAGTATCTTTTGCAACAAAGAAATTGCCCTCGTCGCAGCTCATCTCCCCTGAAAGTATATTCAAAAGAGTACTTTTCCCTGCACCGTTTGCTCCGACAATACCGACTCTGTCGCCAGCATTGACCGAAAAAGATATATTCTCTAAAATCGTATCCGTTCCATAGCTCTTGCCGATTCCTGAAGCGGAAAGTATTATCATAATCTATCCTCCGTTATTTTCTTGCAATGCTTCATTAAATCAAGGCATATTGCTCTAATCTTTAAAACTCAAGGTTAGGCACTGCATCTATTAGAAGATCGTCTGCGCCGTGAGCCTTGTATTTGTAGTAGGCACAAACTCCTATCATTGCGGCATTATCTGTGCAAAGATCTAGGGTTGGAAGATAAAGCCTAATTCCTGCTTTGTCGCATGCCTTTGACATAGCTTCTCTTAGCATGCTATTTGCAGAAACTCCTCCGGCCAAAACAATCTTGTCGCGCCCTAGCTTTGATGCTGCATCAATTGTCTTTTTGACTAGCACATCTATGACTGCCGCCTGAAAACTTGCTGCAACATCTGCCGTATTTATTTCTCTCTTTGCCTGTCTTTCTGAATTGATATAATTTAAAACTGCAGTTTTAAGTCCACTGAAGCTGAAGTCTAGGCTATCTTTTTCTAGCATTACGCGTTTAAACTGAATTGCATCCGGATTACCTTCCTTTGCAAGCTTATCAATTTTTGGTCCGCCAGGATATCCAAGACCTATTACTCTTGCAACCTTGTCATATGCCTCACCTACAGCATCGTCTCTAGTTGAACCTAGCACTTCGCAATAAGTATAGTCCTTCATCTCAACAAGGTTTGTGTGACCACCTGATACTACAAGACTCATAAAAGGTGGCTCAAGCTCAGGATATCTGATAAAGTTTGCACTCACATGACCGTACATGTGATTTACACCCACCAGAGGAATATCCTTTGCAAATGAAATCGCCTTTGCTGCTGCAACTCCTATTACAAGAGCTCCCACAAGTCCCGGGCCGTTTGTTACACCTATTAAATCTATATCATCAAGAGTCACATCTGCTTTCGCCAGTGCCTCATCTATTACTGAGTTAATATTTGTCAGGTGATGTCTTGATGCTATCTCAGGAACAACACCTCCATATTTCTTATGTATCTCAATCTGCGTGGAAATAATACTGCTCAAAACTTCTCTTCCGTCTGTAATCACAGCTGCCGCAGTTTCATCGCAGCTTGATTCTATAGAAAGAGTCAAAAACTTATTATTCTTCATCTGATTTTCTACCTTCTCTCCACATAATTACAGCATTCTCGCCGTTATCCTCGTAGTAGCCCTTGCGAAGTCCGCCTGGCTTAAACCCAAACGAGCTGTAAAGTCCAATTGCCGCCTCGTTGCTTTCGCGAACCTCTAGCGTTATCCCTGCAATATCTGATTCATCAGCCCAGCTAGCAAGTGCCCCTATAATCGCAGAGCCTATATGCCTTCTGCGATATTTAGGTAAAACTGCAACATTATTTATGTGGCATTCATCTACAATTGTCCAAAATCCAACGTAGCCGCAGACAACCTCGTCTATTTCAGCTACTATATATGTCGAAAGCCTGTTTCCGAGCATATCCTCTTCTAAGGCTTCCCTAGACCAAGGCACAGAGAAACACTCCTTTTCTATAAGTGCAATCTGCTCAAGGTCTTCTTTTTTTCCTGTTCTAATTTTTATCTCTGACATCTGTTCCTCTAAATTTTGCAAGCTTTGCCGCCCTCTGCTTTTCTAAAGTTCCATCCTTCAGCTTCTGTTCAGCCTCTGCTATTCTCATATAATCAGGCATAAACTCCTCATATGACAAAACCTCTCCTAGTCTATATTTCGAAAGAGCTTCCTTTGCCACCATGTCAGCTGTCTGATATCTTTCCTCTTCAGGAGCAAAGTCCCTGCCCTCTAGTCTTTCTCTGTAAGCGTCAACACCATCGCCATAAAAAACTACGTCTTCAAACTTATCGCATACTTCAAGAACATCCTCAAGCATATAAGGTCCTGGTGCAAGAAGCGCTTTTCCATCATGATCAAAGACTGCCCCATAAACCTGACCACGTCTTGCATTAAAAATAACTGCTATACGCCTTGATTCATCTGCAAACTGTCTGAATATCTCAAGAGAAGATACGGATATGCATTTTACACCTAGGGCCTGTGCCACAGTCCTTGCAGATGTTACACCGATTCTAATACCTGTAAAAGAACCTGGCCCTGCAGATGCCGATACAGCTGTTATCTCGCTCTTTGATATTCCCGCCTCAGCTATAATGCTTTCGGACATAGCCATGAGCTCTCTCAGATGACTCATTCTCTCGTCTGATGTTCTCATGATTATATTTGAATTTTCATCTATAAGAGCTGCCGAGCATATATTTCCGGTAGTCTCAAAACTTAAAATGTACATCTGTAAATCCTTTCTCCTTCGTTTTCGCCGTATTCCATAAATACGCATTTCGTGTCATCAGGCAGGATTTCTGCAATCATATCTGCCCATTCGACGATGCAGACGCCGCCCATATCAAAGTATTCTTCAACGCCTGTCTCAAATATGTCCTCAGAATTTTCTAGTCTGTAGACATCAAAATGGAACATAGGAATTCTACCACTTCTGTATTCACTCACAATAGTAAAAGTAGGGCTTGTTATCATTTCCCTGATGCCAAGCCCTTCTGCTATATACTTAGTAAGTGTAGTTTTTCCTGTTCCCAGGTCACCGATCAAAGCAACCACATCGCCAGGCTTAAGACTATCTGCAATCTCTTTTCCTAGCTTTTCTGTATCCGCTTCACTTCGGATTATTACATCTCTCATAAGTATTTCCTTTTTTTATTTATTTTTGCCAAAGTGCAGTATTGGCGAAAGTCTCTTATAAACAATGAATGTTATGAAACCGTTGATACCGCCCTTGAGCAGGTTAAACGGAATAATAACAGGTACAAGCATTGCAACTACTGCCTCTTTTGGTGTACCCATAAATAGAGGAGTTATAAAGTAGTTTGCAACACACATTGCTACAGTCATTACTATTACACCTACGATGATAGATATGATAGCTTCTTTTTTTGTTTTTTTGTGCTTATACATGAGTCCTGCAACTATAACGAAAAGTCCTGTTGCAAACACATGCATGATGAATCCATAAAGTCCGCTTCCTCCAAAAGGGAATGCCTGGATAAAGCTTACAACTACAGTTATAAGCATTCCGGCTGCAGGACCATATGCAAAGGCTGTGATATAAATCGGAATATCTGCCGGGTCATATACTAGAAACGGTGCCGGCGGGAAAGGTATTCTGATAAGAATCATCAGAACACATGAGATAGCAGTCAGCACTGCTATTCTTGTCAGTTCAAAAGTCTTGTTTTTCTTTTCCATAGTCGTGTCTACCTCTAAAATTTAAAATTTTCTGCTGAGATTCGATATAGCGCATCTGCGTATATCTTTGTCATTGTCATTAGTCTGTTCAGTTCAAGTCTTTCGTTTTTCTGATGCATCAGATCAGGATCTCCCGGGAACATTCCTCCGAATGCAACCACGTTTTTCATTGCTCTTGCGTATGTGCCTCCGCCAATTACGTTAGGCTGAGATTCTGTGTCGCCTGTGTTTTCTCTATACACATCAACAAAAGTTTTGATAAGTGGGCTGTCTATATCCATGAGGATTGGATCCTGGCCTGCATGTTTGATAATTCCCATGTTAAATCTGTCTGCAATTTCCTGAATACCTGCATAAGTCTCCTCTTCTGAGCAGGAAACGGGATATCTGACATTGATAACAAATGTACATGATTTTCTGTCGTACATTGCCATACCTACATTTACTGTAAGCTTTCCGGAAAGCTCATCCTCTAGAGCACATCCAAAATGTTCTCCGTTAACCTCATATCCTAGATGAGTATTGTAAAAATCAATCAGATCATTTACATCCTCGCTAGCAAAGTTTAGCTGTCCGAGGAAATCAAGAAGTATAGATATAGCATTAAGACCAAGCTCAGGATGAGCTCCGTGAGCTGCTTTTCCTTCTGCTGAAATTTCTAGGCTCTTTCCCATGCCTCTAACAGAAATCTTAAGGTCTTTTTCTTCTCTGAATAACCTTGCTTTTTCTTTGATCTCGTCGTATACGTCTGTATTTTCAGCTTTTACAACGGCTCTTGCCTTTTCGGCAACCATGTTTGGAACCTGTCCGCCTTCAAAGCTTCTGAGCTCAAGGCCTGTCATTTTGCGGTCGTCCATTTTTTTGACAAGGCTAAATGTAACAATTCCCTTTTCTCCATGAATTACAGGGAAATCGCCATCTGGAGTAAATCCAAAATCAGGTGTAGGAACCTTTGATAGGTAATAATCCATACCTGCCCATTTCTTTTCCTCATCAAGACCGAGAATAAGTCTTATTTTCTTGCCTGGCTCATATCCGCAGTCTTTGAGAGCTTTCATTGCATAAAGACATGCGATAACAGGTCCCTTGTCATCAGTAGTTCCTCTGCCGTAAATGTATCCACCATCAACATCACCGCTGAATGCATCAAAGTCCCAGCCATCGCCTGCAGGTACTACGTCTATATGACCTACGATGCCTACAGTCTCTTCCCCATTTCCAAAGTCCACGTGGCCGCCGTAATTATCGATGTTTGCACATTCGAAACCGAACTCTTTTGATTTTGCAAGAGTATATTCGAAGGCATCCTGAACGCCTTTGCCAAAGGGATAAACATCGCCGTTTTCGCAGGTAAAAGGCTCACCTGCAACAGATTCACATCTTATAAGTTCCTGAAGAGCACTTACCTCCTCTGGAAAATTTTCTTCTACTTTCTTGATATAATCCATATTAGTCAACTGCCTCTACAGCTTTTAGTTCAGGGAAGTTTTCTTTCAGGATTTTTTCTACGATTCCCTTGATAGTCATTCTTGCACCAGGGCATCCTGCACAGTGACCCTGAAGTCTTACCTTTACGATATTGTCATCTGTAAGTTCAACGAATTCTAGGTCTCCCCCATCTCTCTGTAAAATAGGTCTGATAACCTGTAATGCTTCAATAATCTGCTGTTCCATTTTTATTTCTCCTTTAATAATATTTTTTTATTTAATTTTTAACTGTGAATACAGTTTTCCATTTACCATCTGAAAGAAAATCCAGATTAATCTGTTTTACTGCGCCTCCTGTTTTGTTAAAGGAAACGTTTCCTGTAACTGCCGGAAAATCCTTTGTATTTAGCATAGCCTTGACAAACTTGTCTCCACCTTTTCCACCAGTCTTTTCCAGTGCCTCTACTGCAACCATATATGCATCAAAAGCTCTCGCGTTTTCTTCTGAAGGAACTCGGTTATACTCTTTTTTGAATTCTTTTACGAACTTTTCGTATTCTTTGCTTTCCTTCATCGCAGATGCCATATCGGCTGAAGCCATTATTTTTAAATCGGGATATTCTGTCATCATGAACTTCATGTCGTTTGTGTGCCAGCTTTCTGGACCGATAAACAAAATATCTGATGCCTTTAGCTTCTTTGCTGAATCAAATAACTTCTCCGCCTCTACTATGGATACAGGTGCAAATACAGCCTTTATCTTTTCTTTTTTGAGCTTTTTGATATAGCTATCATAGTTGTTATCTTTTATTGCAAGATCTATAGTAATAACCTTTCCCTTTGAAGCCTCGTCAGTTTCTTCTTTGAATTTCTTCTGAAAAGTTCTTACCATTTCACTTGTGGAGATATCTCCTTCTGTTCTAATTACTGCCGCCTTATCTAGTCCCAGATTATTTCTGATATATTCTGCAGCAATATTCCCCTGAGCAGCATCGCCAAAGCTCATTCCAAAATAGTACCTGTGATTTTCTGTAATCAGTGGGTTAGTTGCTGTTGGAGTTATCGCCGGAATCTTTGCTTTTTCGAACTTTTCGGCTGCAGTAAGAGTTACAGCATCTCCACAGCTTCCGAGAACTAGCGTTGGGTCCTTATCGAGAAGGTCTGCAATTGCACTTTCTGCAACATACACACTTCCCTGTGTATCTGCTTCTATTATCTCGATTTTCATTCCTGCTGCCTTAGGCTTCAGCTTGTTTGCAAGGAGAATTCCCTCAAGCTGGGCAATTCCGTTATCCTTATACACGCCGCTAAGCGGCTCGAGAACACCTACCCTGATAGTCTTATCGCTTGTGCTATCAGCAAAAAATGTACGTTTGAAATTATTAAAAGTAGTTCCGCTCGAAAGAAGTGCTATGCAGATAAACACGCACAGCAGAGCGACTGCTATATAGTTTTTCTTTTTCATAGTGACCTGTCCTTTTAAAAAGCGGTGACTATTTATAATCACCGCATTATATTAAATCACTTTATTATACTATATTATTGTTTTGTTTTCAAGAATCTAGCTTTCTTTCGTAATTTTCCTGGTCTTCTTTCTTATATATAGCCTTCCAGATTAAAGGGCCAGCTTATAGTCTCCGTCTTTGATTTTACCTGCTTTTCTAAGAAGTCTGTCAGCTACAATAGATAAAACTGCAGGAAGAACAAAATGCAGAGCAATTACTTTGATCAGTACGGCTGCTGAAAAGCCCATCGCTGTAAACGTTCCAATCTGACCTACAAGGCCTGATGTTCCCATACCTGCTCCCATCGGATTGTTTTCCATGTGAAGGAGCACTGTTGCAATCGGTCCAGTAATCGCCCCTGCCAGAGTAGGCGGAAGAAGTATCCACGGATTTTTGAATATGTTTGAAATCTGAAGCATAGAAGTTCCGATTCCCTGTGCAACAAGGCCTCCCATGCCGTTATCCTTATAACTTATTACAGCAAAACCTACCATCTGTGCGCAGCATCCTGCTGTTGCAGCCCCTGCTGCAAGACCGGAAAGTCCAAGCATTATACAAAGAGCGGCGCTTGAAATAGGTGCAGTAAGAGCAAGACCTACTATAACAGAAATAATTATACCAAATAGGAATGGCTGAAGCTCAGTTGCCTTCATTATTAGGACGCCAAGTCCTTCCATAAGTTTGCCGATTACAGGTCCGCAGATTACAGCCGCAATTCCTGCTGTGATAAGTGTCACTGCAGGAGTAACAATTATATCTACCTTTGTTTCTTTGGAAACAGCTTTTCCAAACTCAGCACCGACAGCTACAGCAACAAAAGCGCCCGCCGGACCACCAAAGGCTGCGCCGAGCATGCCTGTCACTGCACTTGTAAACATTACAAGCGGCGGAGCCTGAAGTCCCCAGCTTACTGCAACACCTACAGCAGCTCCCATGAGATCCATAGCCTGTGCTCCTGTATCAATTAGAAACTGAGCAGCCTGGCTGTCTCCGAAAAAATTTATATACTGCTCGCCTACCGTTTTGATAATAAGCCCTATGAGCAAAGATGCAAAGAGTCCAAGTGCCATCGCCGAGAGCGCATCCTGCAGATAGCGCTTTGCTGTGAACTCTATGTTTTTTCTTTTCAGGAAACTTTCTTTTTTAATATCATTCGCATTTTCCATTTAAAATTACCTCCCAAAAGATGCCTTTAAAAAATTTCGCAAATTTATTCTAACACATAAACCGCTGTAATTTCAATAATTTTGGTGTCTCAAACATATCAGAGTCAATCTTTTTTAAAAAAATCATAAAAAAATCACCCAATTAATGTTTTAGACGAAATATGTGTGGTATAATTCAATCGTAAGGCGATAGAGAGTCTTACAAATAAAGATATAGAATCAATTATTAGAAATTAATATTTTAAATCAAGGAGGAAAAGAATTATGAAATGGGTATGCACAGTATGCGGTTATGTACATGAAGGAGACCAGGCTCCAGCAGAATGTCCACAGTGTCACGTAGGAGCAGATAAGTTCCAGGCTCAGACAGGAACAAGAGAATGGGCTGCAGAACACGTTGTAGGAGTAGCACAGGGCGTTAGCGAAGATATCCTAGCTGACCTAAGAGCTAACTTCGAAGGTGAATGCACAGAAGTAGGTATGTACCTTGCAATGTCAAGAGTTGCACATAGAGAAGGTTATCCAGAAATCGGTCTTTACTGGGAAAAGGCTGCATGGGAAGAAGCAGAACATGCTGCTAAGTTTGCTGAACTTCTAGGTGAAGTTGTAACAGACAGCACTAAGAAGAACCTAGAAATGAGAGTAGAAGCAGAAAACGGAGCTACTGCTGGTAAGTTTGATCTTGCTAAGAGAGCTAAGGCTGCTAACCTAGATGCTATTCATGACACAGTTCACGAAATGGCTAGAGACGAAGCTAGACACGGTAAAGCTTTCGAAGGTCTTCTAAACAGATACTTTGGCTAATATACGAAATTGCTACATAGCAATTTGAAATTCAACAATTAAGTAACTTTAAGAGAACAATTCTGAAAAGGATTGTTCTCTTTTTTATTCGTTTTTCTATAAATGACTATGTGCACCTAAAAAAAAGAACCATACCTAATTGTATGGTTCTAAACTTAAACATATTCCTTAAATTTACAGTCCAAGAAGTGATTTTTTCTTTGCATCAAACTCTTCCTGAGTGATTATTTCTCTATCTAGAAGATCTTTATAAATCTTTAGCTCATCTGCAATCTCTGATGCACTCTTTATACTCTTTTCTGAAGGGCGTTCTTCATAAGCATATGTATTTTCGCTATCTGCAGCTGGTTTTGCAGTTTCTGCTTCAGATTCAGCACCTCTGTTTTGACTCATTTCTGAAGATGAATTATCATCGCTATCCTTTGGGTTTTCTTGGCTATATCTGTATCCCTGGTAAGAAGGCTGATCTTCACTTTCTGCATTCTCAGAGGCTGAATTATATGCTCCTTCTTCTCCCTGTGAACTAGTTTCCGTGTACTGATAATAGCTTGCATCCTGATTTTCTTCTCTTCTAAAACGAGCTCTATCTGCTCTTACTCTTACGACTTCGTTAATCTTGTCCTGCATGAAAATAGGTGCAAAGATATAGAAGAAAATTGCAAACAATGTGCTGATCAAAGTAATTTCTGAGGACACACCATTCTGCTGAGCGAGCATGTCGATTCTTTTTGATGTTTCGTATATCCAGTAAATCAGATAAAATGGAACAAATATGCAAAGAAGAAGCTGCGCAACAGGATTTCTCTCTGGTGCTGTTTTTACGCCGTTAAGGTATCTTGTCACTTTGTAAATCCAGATCATGTTCCAGATTCCGAAAGTAAATATCAAAAGTAATACGTGCTTTAGCATGCCAATATATCCGGATTCTATCCAGCCAAAGCTTTGATAATCTTTTCCCTGCTGCATTCCCTGAGCAAAGTTATTTCCGTAGGCATTTTCTGAATAAGGTCCCCCGTAGTTTTCTCCTGCGTATGACCCTTGCGTATAGCCTGCGCTTTGTTTTGCTAGATCTAAAACGCCAGGCCACATCACAATAAATATAAATGCTACTATAGTAGCCGCCTCAACAAAGAAGTTTCTGAAGCTTATCCATCCGTAGCTGTAAACCCAGTTTCCGTTTGATCCTAATACAACTAAAAGTGCTACGCCAAGGGCAACTCCTCGTAGAATCAGAGGCAGGAACCAGAATTTCATGATTTCGTTTTTGTAGTTATCAAGTTTGTCTGTAAAAATCGCTATGAGTACTGCAGCCATGCAGAACACTGCCACAAGCTTGATGAGATTTGGTATCATACAGAAAAAGTTAAAGTGCGTATAATAGTAATCCCATATATCATAGTTGCTATAATAGAAATTTTCAAAGAAAACTATAATTTCCACCGCAAGCAAAAGAAGCGAACCTAAAGGAATCAGCTTCTCTCTATCTTTGCCGAGAAGTCCTACTGCAAGCAATATATTTCCGCCGCACATAATCAAATCGTTAAAGTGTACCCATCTTATGAAATCTGCAAGATTGATGACTGACAGTATTATAAATATCACTGACGCCGTCACTGCATACGTTTTGTTTCTTCCGTTTTCTACCATATATTCACATCCCTTCCCAAATTGTTCCGAAATACTACATTCCGAAATTTCTTATCACAGATCTCAGCTCCTCGCTGTCTGTAATTGTATTGACTTTTCCCCTTAGGGCCGCTCCGCCTTTTACGCCTTTCATATACCAGCCTATGAACTTTCTCATTTCTCTAACGGCTGCATACTCGCCCTTTTGTGCGAGAACCATATCAAAGTGTTCAAGCATGAGTTTCTTTTTTTCTTCTATATCAGGCGGCATAGGGATTTCTTCTCCATTCCATCCTGCCTTAAGCTCTCTAAAAATCCATGGATTACCAAGAGCTCCTCGCCCAATCATAACAAGATCGCAGCCCGTTACTTCCATAATTTTTTTTGCGGTCTCATAATCTGTGACATCGCCGTTTCCAATCAAAGGTATACTGATGTTTTCTCTTACCTTTGCGATTTTGTCCCAGTCAGCTTCTCCACTGTAATACTGCTCTCTCGTTCTTCCGTGAACTGCAACAGCGCTTCCTCCTGCCGCTTCTATGGCCTTTGCTGCCTCAATAGCAAGGAAAGAATCTTTTTCGAATCCAAGCCTGATCTTGGCTGTCACGGGTTTATCTGTCGCCTTGACCATCTGGCTTATAATATCATAGATTAGATCCGGATCTTTCAATAGCGCCGAGCCTTCTCCGTTTTTTACTATTTTCGGAACAGGGCAGCCCATGTTTACATCGAGAATCACATTTTCTCTATCGTTAAGTTCCTTTGCAGCAAAAGCCATGATTTCCGGATCACTTCCAAAGATCTGATATGCTACAGGTTTTTCTTCCTCGTGTATAGAAAGAAGCTGATCTGTCTTTTTGTCCCCGTACCACAGACCCTTGGCACTTACCATTTCCGAATATACCAAAGCAGCTCCAAATCGATGGCAAAGCCTTCGAAATGGAGCGTCTGTAATTCCCGCCAAAGGAGCTAACAGAAAAGGATTCTCTAATTCTACATTTCCAATTCTAAGCGTCCTCTTCTTCATATTTTCTACCTTTGCATTTATGTGCCAGTCTGGCAGCATTTTTTTTGTTCTTTTCGTAGATTATTTCAAGACCTTCTAGTGTAAGCATCTTGTCTACATAATCTATACATGTTACACCATTGTAGATCAAAGTAGATAATCCGCCGGTTGCAACTACTGTAACCTTCTTATCAGGGCCTACAATAGCCTCGAGTTCTTTTTTCATTTTGCCGACGATAAATTCAACAATTCCCATGTGACCGTACACAAGACCTGACTGCATGCTCTGAATAGTATTCTTGCAGATTGTTGTTCCCGGCTCTTCCAGCTCTACCTTTGGAAGCTTGGAAGTCTTTTCGAACAGAGCCTCTGATGAAATTTTCAGACCTGGAGCAATTGTACCTCCGAGATACTCTGCTTTGTCGCTTACTGCACAAAATGTTGTAGCAGTACCAAAGTCGATGATGATTAGCGGTCCGCCATATTTCTGATAAGCTGCAACTGCATTTACAATACGGTCTGCACCAACCTGTTTAGGGTTATCGTATTTTACAATCAGACCTGTTTTTACACCTGATTCAATTACGATAGCACGCTTGTTGAAATATTTTACTGCAAGGTGCTGAAGTGTGTACAGAACTGATGGCACTACTGTTGAAATAATGATATCATCTACATCTGACATTTCGATGCCTTCGTACATAAATAGCTGTCTTACTATCATTCCGTACTCATCGGCACTTTTGTTAGTGTCAGTTTCGATTCTCCAGTTGGTAACTAACTCTCTGTCTTTAAATACGCCAAGTACGATGTTACTGTTACCTACGTCAAAAGCTAATAACATGTTTTTTTACTCCTCTTTTCGGATTTAATTTAGTTTACTACTCTTTCGAGTCTCTTGAGCGCAAGGGCTATTGTAAGTCCAGGTATGACTCTGTTACCTGTAATCTCTGCACCGAGCACTTCGTTGATTCTCTTGAGTCTGTATTGTACAGTGTTTGTGTGAATTCCCATGAATTCAGATGTCTTTCCACTGTTCATACCTGCATCCAGAACGAAAGTTTCGAGGGTTTCCAGAAGCTGTCTTGCCTTGTGTTCACCCATTTCTTTCTTGAATGGCTCAAGAAGCTCAACATAGTTTTTCTTTATGTAGCCTCCCTGAACCTGTATATTGATGCAGTTTGATACAAGTACAAGTTCATACTTTGTGAATACTCGCTTATAAGGGAATACATTTTCTACAAATGTCCATGTCTCACTGATAAGCTTGAATCCATCAGCTGCACCTTCTATTCCGTCAAGTCCTGTTGCATGGAAAATACGAACGGCTTTGTTGCCTTCCTTGAGTCTATCAAAGAGTTTAAGACTTGAAAGCTTTCCTGTTTGCTCAATATTTTCTCCCTCAACAGGATGTTTGATTATGATTCCGTAAGTTTCTTCTGCCTCCTGAATTCTAAGAACCTCGCAGTTTTCTTCTTTTTCGAAGTCGGCAATAGTATCAAGACACTGGGATGTGTCTATGCCCTTTGCATAGAATACACTTGCAATGCTCTCTGAGAGAATATTCATTTCATCTCTTAGAGAATATGCAAGGCTTCTGTTTCCTCTGATAAGAGATTTGATAAACTCGGCCTTGAGGTCACGTTCAGGTGTATATTTCCACATACCAATTGCAAGCTCGATGATTTCTGCAAGTTTTGTAACCTCACCTGCAGAATAGTTATCATCGTTATCTACAATCAAAAGGAAATATTTTTCTTTTTCGATGCTTATCGATCCCCAGTATGCAAACACACCGTTTATATCAAGCATTGAATAAATACCTGATCTGTCAATCTCGTGATCTTTCAGAAGTCTCACTGCATCGGCAACTGTTGCCTTATGTCTAGTCTCCACAACAAGAATAGGATTGAAATCCTTAGAAAGCATTACAATCTGAAATTCGTTGCTCAGAGCCGCTTCCTTTAGGGCCGAAGGGAAGCTCTTGTGTTTTTCGAAATTCAGCAGATGATAAATGGTGTTGTTTATCAGGCTGTTTTTGAAATTGTCGCCGTAGAGCAATTTATCCATGATCTGCTCTATAGCATCGGCATATTCTGACTGATTGCCGTTTGGAATGATTATAAATGGCAGTCCGACAGATTCTGCAACTTCCAGTATTACACTGTCAGCCGCTGTGATCCCATTCTTTGCATGGAATACTACAAGGGCGCTTATCCCGCATTTTGCAAGAGCGCGGACAACGTCTGCTTGCAGCTGTTCATTGTCCTTCATACCGTAAAAGGATGTCAGAACAATCTGCTCGCGTACTCCATTGTTATCAATCGCAGTCTTAAGGTCTGCCGCATCCATTACCGATACAGTTCTAACTCTGTTCGATAGGTTTCTTTCGCCTGCAGCAACAATGCTTGGATTAAAGGCATCTAGCGTCAGACAATCCTTTACTGTAATCTTCATTATGGCACCTCGAATTCTTCTGCCGAAAACAAAGCTGTCAAAGCGTGGCAGCCTTAGTTTTCAGTCTCATCGCTATCTTTTCTTTCTTTAATTTCAACTTTATCTTCGTCTACATCGGATGACTCAGTCTCTTTGGCTTCTGACACGATTTTCTCTTCTTCCGCATCAGCTTCCTCATTTATGAGCTCTGCCTCGTCTGTCAGCTCCTCTTCTGAATCCTCCTTATTTATGAGTTCTTCTACAGGTCTGAGCTTAAGGCCGTCGTTATATGTGCTGACAGGTCCGTTATTGTCATCATCATCCATATAGTCTGTGTCATACTTTGCAAGCTCCGCAGCAAGCTTTTCTGCTTCTTCTTTGCGGATTCTTTCGTATTCAGCAGCTTCTTCCTCATTCTGCTCTTTTATTTTCTCATTTTCTTCTCTTACGTTTTCAGCAAGCTCCTCTGGTGTTACCTCACCGCTGTATAGAGCTTCGAACTGTTTACCGTCAAGAGTTTCAACTGCAAGAAGGGCCTGTGCAACGCGTTCAAGTCTGTCCATGTTTTCTTCGATGATTTTCTTTGTTTCATCGAATGCGCCGTCGATAATATCTCTGATTTCATGGTCGATTTCTGATGCCACGTTTTCTGAGTAGCTCTTCTTGGATGAGAAGTCATTGCCTAGGAAAACTTCTTCTGTGTCGGCATAGCATACAGGTCCAAGCTTTTCACTGAATCCGTATCTTGTTACCATGTCACGAGCGATTTCTGTAGCTCTCATGATATCGTTGCTTGCGCCTGTACTAATATCATCAAGTGTAAGAAGCTCTGCAACACGTCCACCGAGAAGATGTTTGATTGCATTCAGCATGTGCTTCTTTGTTTCGAATGTCTTGTCCTTTTCTGGAAGAGACATTGTAAAGCCGCCGGCTGAACCTCTAGGAATAATTGTAATCTGGTGAACAGGATCTGAGCCCGGAAGACTTCTCATTACAACAGCATGACCTGCCTCGTGATATGCAGTCAGCTTTCTTTCTTCTTCGCTAATTACACGGCTCTTCTTTGCAGGGCCTGCCATTACCTTTGTTGCAGCCTCTTCTATTTCTGACATACGAATCTTACGACCGTTACGTCTTGCTGTAATAAGAGCAGCCTCGTTCAGAAGGTTCTCAAGATCTGCAGGTGTAAAGCCTGGAGTTCTTCTTGCGATAACGCTTGGTGAAACTTCCTCTGAAAGAGGTTTGTTCTTTGAGTGAATTCTTATGATTTCCTCTCTGCCTTTTACATCAGGAACACCGATAACAACCTGTCTATCGAATCTTCCTGGTCTTAACAGAGCCGGGTCTAAAACGTCTGGTCTGTTTGTTGCAGCAAGGATAATGATTCCTGAGTTTTCTCCGAATCCGTCCATCTCTACGAGCAGCTGGTTAAGAGTCTGTTCTCTTTCGTCATTTCCGCCGCCAAGGCCTGCGCCTCTCTTACGTCCTACAGCATCGATTTCGTCGATGAAAACGATACATGGAGCATTCTTCTTTGCCTGATCAAACAGGTCTCTAACTCTAGATGCTCCGACACCTACGAACATTTCAACGAAGTCGGAACCACTTATTGTAAAGAATGGAACACCCGCTTCTCCTGCTGTAGCTCTTGAAACATATGTCTTACCTGTTCCCGGAGGGCCTACAAGCAGAACGCCCTTTGGAATTCTCGCTCCAACATCTCTGTATTTTCTTGGGTCTTTTAGGAAGTCAACAATTTCCTGAAGTTCTTCTTTTTCTTCGTCAAGGCCAGCAACATCATCAAAGGTGATCTTCTTGCCTTCGCCCTTGTACATCTTGGCCTTACTCTTTCCAAACGAGAAGGCTTTGCCATTTCCGCCTTGGTTCATCATTATGTAGAATAGGAATCCAAGAGAAAGCAGCATAAGAAGCGTTGGAAGAATGTTCAGCAGCATTCCTGTCGCCTTAGGCGGATCAGTTTCCATTTTGATTTTTCCAGCTTCCATCTGAGGATAGATGTACTTTTCCTCTAGATAATTGATTTCAGTAATGTACGGAGCATGAGCATAAACCACCTGCTCCTTGTCATTTTTGTCTTTTGATTTAAGTTTACCTGTCAGTTTTGTGTCTGTAATGTTGATTTCCGCAATCTTTTCCTGTTCGAGGTAATTTGCAAATGTAGAAAATTTTACTTTCTTTACATTAGCTCCGCCATCACCTTGGAAAAAATATGCAGCTCCCACAATCAGTGCAAAAATAACAAGATATACACTTATGTTCTTTGCAAATTTTTTCAATGTCTTATTTTCCTCCTATATAACAAATTTGTTAATATACCGCATATCAAAGCAATTTATTTTCTCTAGCAAACAAATGTGCATTGTAAAATTTACTGTAATTTGTAATCTGTTAACAAAACAGTCTATCTATTTTATCACGTACACCTGTTAATTTCAATACATATGACGTTTTTTGTATCGCTGTCCACACTATATTTTGCGCTACATCTTGCCCTTGACTTTATCGGTCTTGCAACGAGAACTTCTTTTCCCGCCGCACATATAAGAGCCTCATCTCTTTCGTGCTTTGGAACTTTCATGTCAACAAAGAGATTCTGGAGCTTCTTTGTTCCTCCTTTTGTTCGGATATAATCTCCCGGCGCCCTCTTTCTGAAAGAAATAAGCTCAAGCACGTTTTCGCCATACTCTTTTCTCAGCTTATCAGCATCAAAATAATATGCTCCGCCTTTTTCTCTTTCGATCTTATCGACTTCTATTTCGTATGTAGCTGCCGAAAACTCCTCCTCCGCTACATTCATCTTGAGCACAACATCACCGTATACCGATGTAATCAAATATCCATGAGGAAGGTCAGATGATGCGGAAGGCTTTTCGCTAAAAACCAAAGCCTCCATGTTCCTATAATGTGTGTAGGAAAGGTCTCCATTCATGCCTATTTTCTCAAGAGCAAGAGCAAGAACCCTGCGTCTTACGGCAATATGTAGCTTCCTAAGCCCTTCGCCGCTAAGCAGAATTTCGCACCGTTCTGGATCAAACTCTTTGGTGCACTTTTCTAGCGCCTCAGCTGCCGCAAATAACATATACTCTCTATCTTCCCGTGCAGACTCCGAAAGCCGATAAAGGGCTTCCTTTAGATTTGGATTGTATTCCTTCTCAAGGTAAGGTATAAGGTTTAGCCTTATTTTGTTTCTGCTGTAAATTGGCTTGAGATTTGTCTTGTCGATGCACGGATTTAGATTTCTTTCTTCACAGTATGCGACAATATCCTTTTTTTCTACATCTAAAAGCGGCCTTATTATATCGCGTCCACCCTCATCTTTTCTTACATAGCTTATACCAGAAAGTCCGTCAGTGCCTGTTCCTCTCAGCATTCGAAAAAGCACAGTTTCCGCTCTATCATCGAGATTCTGGGCAACAGCAATCTTTATGTCATCGCGTAAAATCCCCGTTGCTTCAATCTCTTCGCAAACCTCTGCAAAGGCACTGTATCTAACGAGGCGCCCTGCTTCCTCAGAAGTTATCTTCTGCCTCCTTGCAATCTCTGCGCAGTCATAAACAAAGCTTCTGCACGGAATTCCTCTGCTCTTGCAGAGTTCTTCTGTAAATTTCTGATCATCTTCTGCTGCTCCCGGTCTAAACTTGTGGTTAACGTGAACTGGGTGAAGTGTCAAATTCCACTCCCTTGAAATACGCTCTAGAACATCAAAAAGGCACACTGAATCAGGTCCACCTGAGAGACCGATTACAATGTGCTGTCCTTTATTTATCATGTTATATTTTCGAATCGTTTCTATAATCTTTTCTGTAACCATAATACAGATATTATACCACAAATTTGAGTCTGTCACACAAATTTATATGCAGATTTTATATAGATTCTATGTATTTTTCGAGTTCTTTGAGATTTTTTGGTTTTGCAAGATCTTTGCTGAGTATTCCTTTTGATGCAAGACTATCGAATAGTTCAATCGCCGCAGGCTTTTTTAAATTTGCTTTCGCAAGGATCTCATCCTGCTCAAAAACATCTTCGGGAGCACCTTTTGCAAGGACTTTGCCCTCATCGATTATAACAACCTCATCTGACCAGTCAAGAGCATAATCAACATCGTGAGTTGAAATCAAAACCGTGATTCCACGCTTAGAAAGCATATCTATAATTCTGTTTACAATCATCGTGTGTTTTGGGTCAAGAGAAGATGCAGGCTCATCTAAAATTATAACCTCTGGCTCCATGACTACAACGTCTGCTATAGAAACCTGTTTTTTCTGTCCTCCAGAAAGGGCGTGAACTGGGTTTTCTCTAAACGGTGTAATCTCAAGAGCATCCATTACAAGGTTAACCTTATCTCTTGCTTCCTCTTCGCTCATACCTATATTCAGAGCACCAAAGGAAATTTCCTGAAAAACTGATGCAGAAAAGAGCTGGTTATCCGGATCTTGAAATACTATTCCAACTTTTTTTCTAAGCTCAAGCAGTCCTTTGCGGCTGTAATCTACAGGCTCACCATCAAGGTAAAGCTTACCCTCCGCCGGTCTATGTATTCCGTTTAAACATAGAAAAAATGTCGATTTTCCGGCACCGTTTGCACCGAGAAAAGCAACCTTCTTCCCTCTTTCTATCTCAAGATCAAAGCCATTAAGTGAATAATTCTTTGAATCGTCATATGAAAACTTAAGGCCTTCTGCTCTTATTACATAATCCTTCATCTAAAATATCCTTCCAGTATCAAATGTAAAAAACTCCCGCTCTTATGAGAACTGTGTATGCTAAAAGCACAGCCTCAAACACACATATCAGTATGATATTCTTTCTGTTCACAGGTCTGTTTTCTCTAAGAACGTTTACATGGCCATCGTAGCACCTTGCCTCCATGGCATCATATAGCATTCTAGAGCGTTTCATTGACTGAATAAATACAGCCTGAACCATGCCGCCAAAGCTTTTGACCGACTGTCTATAAGTCCTGTATCCGAGTCTTGCATGCTGAGATGATGATATAAAGTATGCGCTATCAAGTAGCACAAAAATAAATCTGTATATCATAAGCATGAGCTCAGACAGAAGCTTAGGGCATTTGATTCCGTCAAGAACTGCTAGTATATCAGTCATCGTCGTGTTAAGTGACAAAAAATAGAGACACGAAACTGATGCCATCGCCGTCACCATAAGCTGAGTTGCTCTAAAAATAGCATCATGACTTCCTGTTATATAGTATTGTCCAATCTGTACAGCAAAGGCATCCAGAGGCTCCTTGCTAATATTGATCATTATCGCTACAGTACTTAAAACAAGAAACGTTAGGGGAATAAGCATAAGCTTGAAAAATCTTTTCGGTGCAATCTTCCCTTTTCCAATACATAAAAAAGTATTAAGACCCATGACGAAAATGCCAAGTGCGATGGAACGACTGACTATACAAAATACAAGAGTCAGCATCGCAAAGGCGAACTTTTCGTATGGGTTCACATATCTTAATCCAGAACTGTAGCAGAGCTTATCTACTACAATCATCTTATTTTACTCGTCTTTCTTTTTCCATTTACTTCTTTCGTAGAAGCGTCCCATTAGAAATGCGATAACGCCTACACCTATACCTGTCTGTACGCAGAAGATTAAGCTTTCAACTTCTCCTGGAAGCTCTCCTCCAAGGTATGATTCGATAACAGGTGTAAACCATGGTTCGTATTCAGCCCCCTGAATTTCTGCAACCATCTGGCTGCCGGCATCGTCAGATCCGCCAAATTCAGCATTACTCTTTAAAACAAACAAAGGAATTACCGCAATTAAAACACATAGCACTAAAAGTGTTATTACTAACTTTTTGTTACCTTTTTTCTTTTCCATTTATTTGTCCTCCTTTAAAAAACCGATTGAACGAAGCTCAGGTTTAGCATATGTTTCCAGTCCGATGATGATTACTACAGTCAGAAGACCTTCAACAATTGCAAGAGGCAGCTGAGTTGGAGCAAATACTCCTAAGAATTTAACAGCTGATGCCATTACACCGCCAACTTCTGAAGGATAAGCAATAGCAAGCTGAAGTGATGTTACACAGTAAGTGAACAGATCACCTAGTGCTGCTGCAAGGAAAATAGAAACTTTTCTATTTACATTTAGTTTCTGGCAAAGCTTGTAGATTCCAAATGATACAAGTGGACCTGCAATTGCCATTGAGAATGTATTTGCACCAAGACTTGTCAGTCCGCCGTGAGCAAGTAGGATAGCCTGGAATAACAGTACGATGATTCCAAGTACACTTACTGCAGCAGGTCCGAACAGAATAGCTCCAAGACCTGTACCTGTCATATGTGAGCAGCTTCCTGACAGTGATGGAATTTTCAGTGATGAGATAACGAAAATAAATGCTCCTGCCATTGCAAGGATTGTGAATGACTTTCTGTCATTGTTAATTGTCTTTTTGATAGACATAATTCCCCAAACAAGGAAAGGAAGACAAAGAACTCCCCAGATTGCACAATGTGCTCCAGGAAGATAACCTTCCATAATATGCATTGCGCTAGCTGATGGTACTACACCAAAAGCAAGTGCAAAGACTGCTGTCATAGATAAAATTAATCTTTCTTTTTTAGTCATATTGACTCCTTTCTTATAACTCCTAGTCGCTAAATCAATAAAAGTGCAATAAAAAAACTGTCTCTGTGACAGGCAGTATCATTCACTTTGCTATTTACGTCATATTCACAAGTATCTAAAATAAAAAATTTACGGACACAAAAAATATGCGCTCTGATTCAGCATCAAGCGTATGTACACCGGTCATCGTTCGTAACCCCGTGTATATCGGCTAATGATGGCAGTTCTTCTGGCTCAGAAATCAAGCATCGCTTCTGTCTTCCCGCTTTCGCAGTGACAAATTAGAAGCGACTATTCTTTACAGCGGCGCGACCGCACAGGACTTTAACCTGTTTCCCTATTAACGCCTTACAGGCGACCCTCATTTTCTATTTACCATAATATTATATGGGTTTGTTATAGTATTGTCAATAAAAAAAGTCCCTGCACGAGGCCTTGGCATCCTGCAGAGACAACATTTCTATAGCTTTTTCTATTTTACAATCGCCTTTAGTCTAGCATAATTTCCTCTATATTCCTTTTCGAAGGAAGCCTCGAGAGGATGTCTAAATAAAGGCCCATCTACAACAAGGGAGTGGTATTCTCCATTTTCGCCGCAGACGTCGATATTTTCGCATCTAAGCTCTTCTATTAGCTCATTATCTAGAACTCTTCCGAGATATTTCTCGTCCATTTTATCCATATTAACTGTTGTAATTACAGTCTTAAACCCGCTTTCTACAAAGTCACGAACTACATCTTCTCTATTTCTTTTCCACAGAGGGAAAATAGCCTCAAGACCTGTATTTTCACATCTATCCATTCCCCATTTCAGGTGATTTTCTATATCGATATCACCGAAAACACAAAGCTCAGCTCCTTTCTTTTTCTCCTCAGCAAGAGTTTTTTCGAATGCAGCCTCATAGTCAGAGCCATCAGTTTCTATAAGATGAACAGGAATTCCAAGGGCCTCTTCTAGCCCCCTTATAACATTCTCGTCAACACCATGAAACCAAGCTTTCTCATCCTTCGGATTATATGTAATTACAAGGCTCTGCACATCGTAACCTGCTTCAATAGCTTTATAAACAGCAAAAGTACTATCCTTTCCTGTGCTGTATGAGCCTACAAACCTTTTCCCCATATGTTTCCCCCAGTCTCATCTAATATTTATGTAATAATTGTAGTTGTCATCCAAATCTGAACCTATAGATCCTGATGAGCATATACGATTGCTTTTTCCGCGCTGTCAAATACGTTTTCTTTTCCTATCATATCGATTACACCGCCGCGCTCAAGGTCCTTCAACACTTTTGGCTGTACACTTGTAAGTATAACCTGAGTATTCGATTCACCAAGCTGAGTTATAAGGTCAATCATTCCCTGAACTCCTGATAGGTCGATAACAGGAACACCTCTCATCGAAAGGATCAAAACGTCAGTCTGCGTATATCTCATTAGCTGCTGCTCTAACTTATCAACAACAGCAAAGAAGAGTGTACCTGTAAGATATGCAACTCTTACTTTATCAGAAACCTCAGGAAGCTTCATTCCTAGGCTGTCAAGCTTATCATTATCTACCTCTGCAATATTAATATCAAAGTCTGTAAGCTTTGCTACAAGTAGAATTGATGAGAATGCAACGCCTAGAATAATCGCCTGAGTAAGGTCTAACACAACTGTAGCTGCCATAGTCAGGAAGAACTTTGCCATACCTGATTTAAAGCCCTTTCCAAATATGAATCTTATGCTTTCCCAGTCATTCATTCTAACAGCCGTAACAATCAGAACGCCCGCAAGTGCTGACAGTGGAATTACTGACATAATCGGTGCTAGTACAAACATCGAAAGCAGAAGTATTACAGAGTGAAATACACTTGCAAGTCTTGTAACTCCGCCTGCTTTGATTACTACGCTTGTTCTTGCAATAGCAGCAGTCGCAGGAACGCCTCCCATGAACGGAATCACGATATTTCCTATCCCCTGAGCTACAAGCTCAAGATCGCCATCAAAACCTTCCTTCTTTAGCTTGCTTGCAGATGCTCCGCAGAGAAGACTTTCTATCATCGCAAGAGCAGCAATAGAAAGCGCCGGCATAAAGAAATCTCCAAACTGATCCCACGGAATATTAGTAAGGGAAAGTCTCTCATCAAGAAGGAGCGTCTTTGGTATGCTTCCTACTACTGCAACGTCAAACTTTGCAAAGTAATTAAAAATCAAAACTACAATCAAAGCAAGTAGTGATGATGGAAAAACTGCGTTAAGCTTCTTTGGCCATATAAGCATGATAACGATTACCATTAGACCTATTATAACTGACTGAATATCAGGTGAAAATCCATCAGTAAAATATGAGAAAACCTTTTCTATAGCAAGATCCCCATGAGATGTTACGCCAAAGAAATTATCAAGCTGCCCCAAAGCTATAATTATCGCAATTCCTGATGTAAATCCGGTAATTACTGATGAAGGAATAAAATTAATTATCCTTCCAAGTTTGAGCACGCCGGCTACAAGTAGTATTATCCCAGCAAAGAAACATGCCACAAGAATTCCCTGCATGCCGTATTGCGAGGCCAACGTTACAAGGATTGCAGACATTGCTCCCGTAGGACCTGAAATCTGAAAAGAAGCTCCAGATAAAGCTCCAATTACAATACCTGCAACGATTGCCGTTACAAGACCTGCTGCAGCTGTAGCGCCAGAGCTGACACCAAAGGCTAGCGCAAGAGGAAGAGCAACTGCCGCAACCGTTATACCTGCCATGATATCTTTTGTTAATTTACCTACGTTATAGCCTGTAAACTCTTCTCTAAGATCTCGTTTTAAATTGTTCAATAAGTTCATTAATCTTTCCTTTCATTAATATTGTTTAATCGCATTTATATTTTGTTTTTCCTAATCTCTTATTCCATAAAATCTTTTGGCATTTTTAGTTGTCATCTCTGCAACCTTGTCAAAATCCACACCCTTTATTTCGGAAACCTTCGCTGCTGTGTACTCAACATATGCCGATTCGTTTTCTTTTCCCCTGAACGGAACCGGCGTTAAGTACGGAGCATCTGTCTCAACCATAATATAGTCAAGAGGAATAGTCTCCACAACCTTTACAGTTTTTTTGTTATTTTTGTATGTTATAGGTCCGCATATGCCTATAGTTGCCCCAAGCTTTACATACTGAGACGCAAGTTCGCTACTTCCAGAGAAGCAATGAATATAGACTCTTGCATCCTTTACCTCGCTTCCATCTTCTAGCTTGCGTAAAGGGAAAAAGCTTTTTCTCTCATCAGAGAAAGCTCCTTCTTCTTTTAGGATGTCCATAGTTTCCTGGTCTGCATCTCTTGAATGAATTACGATAGGTAACTTCAATTCGTTTGCAAGCTGAATCTGTCTTCTGAACCAGTATCTCTGTGCATCTCTTTCGGAATTATCATAGTGATAATCTAGACCGATTTCTCCGATTGCCATTACCTTGTCTTTTGCCGCAAGAGAGCGGATAAGTGCAAGTATATCCTCGTCCATCGAATCTGCGTCGTGAGGATGAACGCCAACAGCTGCATAACACTTGCTGAACTTCTCAGCATTTTTTACTGCTGTATATGACGAAGGAAGGTCAAAGCCTACATCCATAACACCGCAAATCAGATCAGAGTTTTCTATTTTTTCTCCAAGCTCTATTCTGTGTTCTTCAGAAAAATCATCCTGGTTTAAATGCGTATGTGCATCAAAAAGCATATAAAATCCTCCAGTATTCTTATTAAATTTCACACCGGCCATGTGCTGCCGGATTTTGTCTAAAATATCATAAATAAAGGCCCGGAAAGTATTTAGTCCGAGCCCTTACATATCTGTCAGTTTAGCATACTGAGTTTCCGTTTGGAGCCTCAGTTGTTACAATTTCGAGTCTTTCTCCATTATCAGCAAAGATAATCATGCCTCTGGATTCAAGTCCTCTGAGTTTTCTTGGTTTAAGGTTTGCCACAACGATGACATTCTTTCCAACCATTTCCTCAGGAGTGAAGTGTTCAGCTACGCCTGAGATAATCTGACGCTTTTCTGTTCCCATCTGAACCTGGAAAACAAGAAGTCTGTCAGCCTTAGGATGTTTTTCGGCTGAAATAATAGTACCTACTCTAAGATCGATTTTATCAAAGTCATCAAACTCGATATCTGGTTTCAGTTCTAGAGGAATGTTTTCTTCTGCCTTTTCTTTGCCGGCATTCTGAATTTCCTCAAGTTCTGCAAGTTCCTTTTCTATATCAAGTCTAGGGAAAATAGCTTCTCCCTTCTTAACCTTTTCCTGATACATCATATCAAATACAAATGCATCTTCCCATACAACATCTGCATACCAAAGACCCATCTGCTTTCTAATCTTTTCTGATGTAGTGTGCATGAAAGGATGAATTAGAATTGATACGATTCTTAGTGTTTCTGCAAGGTTGTGCAGACATGTATCAAGATCATCCTTCTTTTCTGGATCCTTTGCTAAAATCCAAGGTGTCTTTTCGTCGATGTATTTGTTTGCTCTTCTGATGACAATCCAGATTTCTTCAAGAGCCATGTTAAATGCAAATTTATCCATCTGCTCTTCAACCTTAGATGCAGCTCCTGTTGCAATCTTCTTAAGGTCTTTGTCGAATTCGTCTTCACCGTGAGATTCAGGAACGATTCCACCGTTATATTTTTCGATCATTGATGCAGTTCTAGAAACGAGGTTTCCGAGGTCATTTGCAAGATCGTAGTTCATTCTCTTGAGCATTACTTCATTTGTGAAAACGCCGTCCTGTCCAAATGTGTATTCTCTAAGTAGGAAGTATTTGAGAGCATCTACTCCGTATCTATCGATAAGCATTACAGGGTCTACTACATTTCCCTTTGATTTACTCATCTTTCCGCCTTCTAGCAGTAGCCATCCATGACCTAGAACCTGTGTAGGCAGAGGAGCATCAATTGACATAAGCATAGCAGGCCAGATAATAGTATGGAATCTTACGATTTCCTTACCTACAAGGTGAACATTTGCAGGCCAATATTTTTCGTAAAGCTCAGGTGAGTCAGGATATCCTAGAGCAGTGATGTAGTTTGTAAGAGCATCAAGCCATACATAGATTACATGCTTTTCGTCGATAGGAACCTGGATTCCCCAGTCAAATGTTGATCTTGAGATGCAAAGATCCTCAAGACCCTGTTTGATGAACGCAACCATTTCGTTTCTTCTGCTGTCAGGCTGCAGGAACTTAGGATTCTTCTCGAACAGTTCAAGAAGTCTGTCCTGATACTTTGAAAGTCTGAAGAAGTATGCCTCTTCCTTTGCCTTTTCTACAGGTCTTCCGCAGTCAGGGCAACATCCGTCAACCAGCTGGCTTTCTGTCCAGAATGATTCACATGGAGTGCAGTACATTCCCTCATATTCTGATTTGTATATGTCGCCTTTTTCGTACATTTTGTTGAAGATTGCCTGTACGCGTTCTACGTGGCGAGGTTCAGTTGTTCTGATGAAATCATCATATGAGATTTCCATTGTCTTCCAAAGTTCTTTGATTCCATCAACAACACCATCAACATATTCCTGTGGTGAAACGCCCTTTTCTTCTGCGATTGTCTGGATTTTCTGACCGTGTTCGTCAGTACCTGTCAGAAATCTTACATCGTATCCGCTAAGACGCTTGAATCTTGCCATAGCATCGGCCATTACTGTACAGTAAGTATGTCCGATGTGCAGATTAGCACTTGGATAGTAAATTGGTGTCGTAATGTAATAAGTTCCTTTTTTTTCTGTCATTTTCCTGTCTTTCCTTTCATCCCGGGCCGAATGAGGCCGCAGGTTTTTAGTTTTCGAGTTCTTCTTCCGCCCATTCGTCGTTTGACCATTCTTCTTCAGGCCAGTCTTCGTTTACAAAAATTTTCTTCATGATTCGGTCCATGCCTGCAACAAGTGTTACGCCGGCAACAAATCCGACTCCGAGAATAGTAAGTCCGACTTTAGCGGCTGCACCGAGGTTGTTATTTTTGCTTTCGCTCTTGTCAGTCTTTTTTTCTATCATTTTTGCATTTCCCATATTCGAATCCTCCTTCTGTAAACCGGGGCTTTTATCTGTAAGTTCTAGTGTTCATATATGTGACAATCAGCTCTGCAGCCTGCTCTTCTGTGATATAGCTGCTGTTAATAGCGAGATTGTAGTTTGAATACTGTCCCCACTTCTGTGATGTATGATAATTGTAGTAGTTAGCTCTGGCTTTATCATAATCTTTGATTAGATTTTCCACCTTATCAGGGTCATCGCCATAAACTTCTACGCATCTTTTGATTCTGTCTTCAACTTCAGCGTGGATGAATACATTTGTAACACCCGGCATGTCTTTGAGAACATAGTCAGCGCAGCGGCCGATAATTGCACCCTCGTTAGTCTCTCCAATCTGTCTTATGATATCAAACTGAGTTATAAACAGTTTCTCGTTCATCGAGATTGGTTCTGCTGTAAGACCGTCTCCAAAAGTCATCGCCGATGCAAAGCTATAAGAGAAGCTGCTCTTTGCTCGAAGCTCTGCTGTCTCTACAATTTCTCTCGAAAGTCCGCTCTTTTCGACTGCCATGTCGATGATTTCTTTATCATAAAAAGGAAGTCCCAGTTTCTCTGCTACGAGCTTTCCGATGATTCTTCCGCCACTTCCGTACTCTCTGCTTATTGTTACTAATCGCCTCATATAAAACACCTCTCTTCATGTTATATATAATCATTATATACCAAAACAGCATCAAAGTGAACAGAAAAAACTTGAATACATCTAATCAGAGGATGCCTTACTCGCATTCCTCAAACTGAGAATTATAAAGATCTGCATAAAATCCGTTCTGAGAAATCAGCTCATCATGGTTACCCTGCTCGATAATATCCCCGTCCTTCATAACAAGAATGAGATCTGCATTTTTTATAGTTGAAAGTCTATGTGCAATGATAAAGCTTGTTCTGCCCTGAGCAAGATTATCCATAGCCTTTTGAATTCTCTCTTCAGTTCTAGTATCTACAGAAGAAGTCGCCTCATCTAAGATCATAACCTTTGGATCTGCAAGAATAGCTCTTGCAATAGTTAGAAGCTGTTTCTGTCCCTGAGAAACGTTTGATGCGTCCTCATTTAGCTCCATATTATATCCGCCCGGTAAAGTTCTGATAAAGTGATCTGCATAAGCTGCCTTTGCCGCCTCGATAACCTCCTCATCAGTGGCATCAAGTCTTCCATATCTTATATTTTCCATGATGCTAGCCTTGTAAAGCCATGTATCCTGAAGCACCATTCCGAAATTATCGCGAAGCTCGTGACGCTCATATTTTCTGATATCACAGTCATCTAGTCTTATGCATCCGCCGTTAACATCATAAAATCTCATGAGAAGCTTGACCATTGTTGTCTTTCCTGCGCCTGTAGGACCTACAATAGCGACCTTCTGACCTGGTTTTATGCTTGCGCTGAAATCATTGATGATTATATTGTCTTCGCTATATCCGAATTTTACATGATCAAAATCAACCTTACCCTTTATATTCGAAGGAACAGGTAATAGCTCTTCTGTTTCCTTTTCCTCTTCTTCATCTAGGAATTCAAATACACGCTCTGCCGCTGCAGTCATCGACTGAATCTGATTTGTAACCTGTGCAATCTGCTGAAGAGGCTGGGTGAAGTTCTTTACATACTGAATAAAAGCCTGAATATCACCTATTCCGATTCTACCTTTGATTGCAAGAAGTCCACCTGAGATTGCTACCGCAGCATACCCCATATTTCCAACAAAGAACATCAGAGGTTGCATAAGACCTGACAGAAATTGAGATTTCTGAGCAGACTTATATAAAATAGCATTCGTATCGTCAAATTCAGATATAACAGAATCCTCCTTGTTGAATGCTTTGATAACAAGATGTCCTGCATAGGTTTCCTCTACAAGTCCGTTAATCTTACCAAGGTACTCCTGCTGAGCAACGAAATGCTTCTGCGAAAACTTAACTACAGATGACATCAAAAGTGCTGAAACAGGAAGTATAACAACTGCTATTAGAGTCATAAGGGGCGAAATCGACATCATCATAACAAATACGCCAATTAGCATAGAAACAGCTGTAATTACCTGAGTTATACTCTGGTTAAGACCTGTTCCAAGAGTATCAACGTCGTTAGTGATACGCGAAAGCACATCGCCGTAAGGTCTGCTTTCAAAATATTTTACAGGCATGCGGTTGATTTTTTCAGCAATTTCCTGTCTCATGCTGTAGCACACCTTCTGTGTAACCCCAGTCATAATCCATCCCTGAACAAAGGAGAAAACTGCACTTATTACATAAAGTCCTAGTGTAAACAGAAGTATTTTTCCGATAACATCAAAATCGATGCCACCAGTTCCTTTGATTTTTCTCATAAGTCCCTCTGCAAGTTCTGTAGTTGCATGACCCATCACCTTAGGACCTGCAACAGAAAATACAGTAGAAAAAACTGCACAAAGCATAACTGTAACTATAGCAAATTTATACTTTGCCATGTATCTTGCAAGCTTTGCAAAGGATTTGCGGAAGTCTTTTGCTTTTTCTCCAGGCATATGGGAGCCATGTCCATGCATATGTCCCATTCTGCGAGGTGTACGCTCCTTAGCACTTGTATCTTTTGTATGCATATTACTCATTGTCATCACCTCCGCACAGTCCTAATTCTTTTTCAGATAGCTGTGAAACTGCAATCTGTCTATATACCTCGCAGTTTTTCAGAAGCTCTTCGTGAGTTCCGCTTCCTGCGATTTTTCCATCATCTATTACAAGTATGTTATCAGCATGCAAAATAGTGCTGATTCTCTGAGCAACTATGATTTCTGTCGCATCCTTTACAGCATCTGCAAGAGCATGTCTGAGCTTTGCATCTGTTTTCATGTCAAGAGCCGAGAAGCTGTCGTCAAAGACAAACACTTTCGGATTTTTTACTATAGCTCTTGCAATTGCAAGTCTCTGCTTCTGTCCACCTGACACATTGCTTCCTCCCTGAGAGATAGGTTCCTCATATTTCATTGGCTTTTCTTCTATAAAGTCAGCGCCCTGAGCAATCTCAGAAGCTTTTTTGATTTTCTCATCGCTTGCATCTTCTCTTCCGAATCTTAAGTTGCTTGCAATCGTTCCAGAAAATAAAACACCCTTCTGCGGAACGAATCCAATAGAGTCTCTAAGCTCCTTTAGCTTCATATCCCTGATATCTACGCCGTCCATTAGAATCTGACCTTCTGTCACATCATAAAAACGCGGGATAAGATTTACAAGGGTACTTTTGCCGCAGCCTGTACTTCCTATTATTGCAGTGACCTTTCCAGGCTCTGCTCTAAAGGATATTCCCTCTATTACATTTTCCTCTGCACCAGGATATCTAAAGGATACGTTTTTGAATTCCACAACGCCCTTTGCATTCTCTGGTGATGCAGTTTCTTTCTTATCTATAACTGAACCAGTAGTTTTTATAACCTCGTCTATTCTCTCTGCTGCAACACCTGCTCTTGGAAGCATAAATGACATTGCAGTAATCATAACGAATGCCATAACAACCTGCATTGAGTACATAATAAACGCAGTCATTGCGCCAACCTGAAGCACGCCTGAATCTACTCTGTGAGATGCGACCCATGTGATACCAATAATCAGGCAGTACATAACAAGCATCATAGAAGGCATCATGAAAATCATAACTCTGTTAGTGAACAGCTGAGTCTTCTTGAGGTCTTTATTTGCATCCTCAAAGCGTTTTTCTTCTGTCTTCTCTCTACCAAAAGCACGGATAACAGGAAGTCCTGTCAAAAATTCTCTCGAAACAAGGTTCATGCGGTCTACGAGATCCTGCATCTTCTTGAATTTTGGCATAGCAAGACCCATAAGGAACATAACAAGAGCAAAGATTGCTCCAATTCCAAGAGCTATAACCCAGCCCATATTAGCCTTTGTCTGCCATACCTTGTAGATGCCGCCAATTCCAATAATAGGGGCATATAGAACCATTCTAAGCAACACAACAGTAACCATCTGAACCTGCTGAACGTCGTTAGTGCTTCTTGTAATCAGGGAAGCCGTAGAAAAACGATCTATCTCTGTATTGGAAAAACCAACTACATTTCTAAACACTTGCGCTCTCATATCGCGGCCTACGCCGGCACCAACAACTGATGCAAAGTATGAAACCATAGCAGCAACTATTAGCATCAGAGCAGTCATCATAAACATGCGAAGTCCCGCCTTCCACAGATAAGCCTTCTGAATGCTGTCTGTGTCTATTCCGGCTGCTTTATCTACATCCTTTGCATAAGCATATCCCATAGACTGAACCGTTTCAGATCCCACTTTATCAAGTGCATTTTCTAAACTTTCTCTCGCTGAATCGACAATTGACGATATATCCTGTCCCTTATCCTTCATCGAAGAAATTACACTTCTCATATCAACAAAGACGTTCGTCTTTCCCTTTTCGTTTTCCGCCTCAAAAGTTTTAACATCAAAGTGAAGCAGCTTTTCTATTTCCTCAATCGACATTTCACTGATTTTATCAGCCATAGGTGCCCCTTGCGGGTTTTCTTTCATTGCCGATTCTATAACCGACTTAAACTGATCCTCACTCATATGACCGAGCTGATAATTAAGCACAACTGGAATTATTAGATTTTCATCGAGCTCTTCAAGCTCACTATCTGATGCTGAAAGAGTATAAAAATCTCCGTCTTTTTCATATGCACTTTCCCACTTTCCCTTTTCTTTTTCGTTCATAAAAATCTGTGCCTTTTCATACTCTTCGGATGTCATCTTTTCCGGAACAATATGCTCTATACCACTATTTTGTATTCCTGTATCGATTATATCCGATGTGTACTGAGGCAGTGCAAGATCACAGTAAGCCTGTACGACCAGAAGCAGAAGTATAACTGCAACTAGCTTTTTATAAGGCTTAAGATTAGCAAAAATTCTCTTCAAAATATTCCCTCCTGTCTCACTTTCTCTTTTACTTTCTCTTTTCTATTTCCTCTTTTGATATTTCAGCAAATTCTCTTAGGCTATCGATCATAGCGCTGGTCTTTTCTGCACCCATAGCCGAAAAAACGCTGTCTGCAAATTCATACATAACATCAGCACCCCTGCATAGACGCTCTCTGCCTTCATCTGTAAACTCGACAATCATGTTTCTTCTGTCATGCTCATCGATTCTGCGCCTGATAAGACCCTCGCCCTCGAGAACGCGCATTGCCCTTGATACAGCAGGAGGCGGAGCTTCCATCGCCTTTACAATGTCAGATACTCTCACAACATCTGATTTGCTCATACACATATCCATATTAATCATTACATCAAACTCAAATCCGTTTACATCCGGAAGGAGTCTGGAAAATCTCAGCTTTCTGATATCCTTCATCACATCATAAAGCTCTCTGTGATAGTCTCTCATTTTTTCCTCCATTATCAAAGCCAATGCCGGCCATAAGCAAATAAAAAAACTATTGCAACATGCAACAGTTAACATTGTTAATTATTATCACCTGATAATTTTACTACCTACTCTCTTTCTAGTCAATAAAAAGAGAGCCTTTTTCGGGCTCTCTTCACAATATCTTTATTTAATTCTATCTGAGTTCCAAAATGATCTTGAGAATATAATAAGTATCGCATACATCTCAAGTCTGCCTGCAAGCATCAGAAGGGATGCATATATTTTGTTAAATTCAGATAGCCATCCATAATATGCGTCTGTAACGCGTCCAAATCCCACGCCTGTATTTGTAAACAGCGCCATAGGAGCTGTCAGCGTAGTTTCCATGTCCATGTTTTCTAGTGAAATCACGATGCATGAGAATATATATATTGCCGTAAATAGCAAAATAAATGTCGAAATTGAAGATGCGTTCTGGGCACTTACAGGCTTCTTTTTTATCATTATCGGTCTGATTGACTGAGGATGAATTCTCTTATAGAAACCTCTTCGTATCAGCTTTGCAAATATCGCAGCACGAATTACTTTGATACCTCCACTTGTAGAGTTAGAGCAGCCTCCTACTATCATCATTACAAACAGAACCATCTTGCACACAGATGGCCACTGTGATAGTCCCTCTATCGTTATGCCGCTTGTGCTTCCAAATGAAACAGTTCCAGCCGCCGCATTTATAACTGCGCTTCCAAAGCTATCATAAACGCCGTAGGACATCAGAACAATTGCCATAAACACGCTTGTAACTCCGATTAGGCTTAGGAACATTCTAAGCTCATAGTCGCGAAAAACTTCTCTGATTTTTCCTTCTCTAAGCTTCATAAACAAAATGAAGTTCATCGCTGCAACTATCGAAAATATTACAATTACCACCTTAATATAAGGCGTGAAATAATTGTCCACACAGTTATTATAATCCATGATTCCTGCAGTACTTATCGATGACATAGTGTTTACAAGAGCATCAAAGAAAGGCATCCTGCCAGCCATCAGAAATACAAGCTCAAGAAGAGATAAAAGACCATATGAGCTGTATAGGACCTTTGCTGTATCCATCATCTTTGGTTTGACCTTCTCGAGCTGAGGTCCGGGAACCTCTGCATTTGCCATCTTCTGGCCTTCTGCACCGAGAGCCGAAAGCACTATAACTGCAAGCTGAATTACGCCCATTCCGCCGAGCCAGTTTGACATAGCTTTCCAAAGAACGAGAGCTTTTGGCATAGAATTTATATCTATAACCCAGGCACTACTTGTAGTCCACGAAGCTACAGCCTCGAATATGCAGTCTGCGACAGAATAGTGTTGTCCAGAAAGAAGGTATGGAAATATACTAACTGTAATTGCTGTCATCCAACATAAAAAAACAACAAAATAGCTCTCGCGGACTTTAATCCTTATCTTATGATTCCTTGTAACAACCTGACCTGCAATTCCAAACACCATAGCAACTGCTGCCGTAATACCAAGAGCCTTTGCGACATTTCTCTCACCGTAAAACAGAGCCGCTGCAAAGGGCGGCAAAAGTGCAAATCCCTGCATCATACAGATAAACGATATGATTTTTCCTATGAACTTGTGGTTAAACGCAATTTTTCTCATTTTGCCTATCCTTTATATGAACTGCCGGCTCATAAGTGCCGGCGCTTTGATTATCTTAGACTCTGTTAGAATTCCAGTATCTTCTTGAGAACATCATGAAGAATGTAAAAAGTTCAAGACGCCCTGCAATCATAAGAAGACTCAAAACGAATTTTGAGAAGTCGGAGAATATGCTGAAATTCATCGTAGGTCCAACCATATTGAAGCCAGGGCCTACGTTTCCAAGACATGTCAGTACAGCTGTTACGTTTGTTACGATATCGAAATTCTCAAATGAAATGAGAAGGGTTCCTGCAAACAGCACTGCAATGAAAAGGAATATAAAGTTTACTATATTTGTAATAACGCTCTGGCTTACTCCTCTACCATTGATAGTAAAGTCTGATACTCTTTTTGGATGAAGCTTCATGAAAAAGCCTCTCTTGACAAATTTTATTGCAACAAGGACTCTGATGATTTTGACGCCTCCGCCTGTAGAAGACGAACATGCTCCTGTCAGCATCAGAAGCAGAACAAGCATCTTACAAAATGTCGGCCATAAATCAAAGTCCGCAGTAACATATCCTGTTGTAGTTATAAGTGATACTGTCTGGAAGGTGACATCTCTTATGCATTTTTCCAGGCTGTCGTAATTGTCATTTACCATCAGACAGACAACAGAGCAGATGATTACGCCTAGAATTATGGAGATATATAGTCTAAGCTCTTCATCTTTTAGCACTTCTCTTATTCGTCCTCTGAAGAGTATGAAAAAGAGGTTAAAGTTGACGCCGCACAGGAACATGAACACTATGATAACCCACTGAACATATGGACTTGTAAAGTGAGCTATACTGTTGTTATATGTGGAAAATCCTCCTGTACCCACAGTACCAAAAGAATGCACGAGTGCATCATAAAGGTTAAGGCCTCCAAGCATCAGAAGTACAGTCTCAGCTAGCGTAAACATAATATAAAGGGAATATAAATCCCTTGCTGTATCTGCAAATTTACTGGATGTTTTAGTAAGAACAGGTCCTGGTGTTTCCGCACTTGCCGCAATTTGGCCGCCGATACCTATAGAAGGAAGAAGCGCTGCTGCAAATACAATAATTCCCATTCCGCCGAGCCAATGAGTAAATGATCTCCAAAACAGCATTGATTTTGGTAGGCCTTCTATCTCTGTCAAAATAGATGCTCCCGTAGTCGAAAAACCTGAACATACTTCAAAAAATGCATCAAATACGCTAGGAATTGTACCCGAGATATATAAAGGTACGGCACCTATGACAGATGCAACAATCCACGAAAGCGCAACGATGATATATCCGTCACGACTTTTCATCTTCACATTTTTCTTAAACATGCGCATTATAACAATGCCGAAAACGATACACGGAATCAGCGTTATGAGAAAGCAGGCGCCCTCTTTGTCTTCGCCATAGATTTGAGACACTACAAAAGCTGGGATCAGACTTAACCCCAGCACGACAAGAAGAACTCCCATCATCTTTGCTACATAATAGAAGTTTATAGTTGTATTTTTTAAATCTAAAAATCTTATTCTCATTTCAAAACCTGACTACCTGTTTTTTAACAGCTTATCCAAATCGTTGATTTCTGTGAGCAGGCACAAAATTAGGACCTTGTCGTTAAGCTGAATTCTCGTGTTTCCATCAGGAATTATTACATTGTGACCTCTATGGATAGTCGCAATGATAACGCCCTGTGGAAGATCTAGCTCAGACAGAGGAATTCCTATCATTTTCATGTCGCAGTTTGCGATTACTTCTATGATTTCGGCCTGGCCCTGGATGAGATGAGAAGAAATAATTCTCTTATCTCCCTGAATAATATTAAATATGTGTCCGGTAGTAATGTCAAGAGGGTTTAGCACCACATCGACACCCATTTTTTCTATCAGACCTGAGTAGCTTTCTCTGCTCACCTTGGAAATAACGTCTTCTATGCCTCTATGCTTTGCTGTAAGTGCAAGAAGAAGATTTTCCTCATCATATCCTGTAGCAGTAACAAAAGCATCCATCTCGTCGAGATTTTCCTCTTCGAGAAATTCTATATCTGTTCCGTCTCCGTGCAGTACCATTACATTCGGCATATGAGTTGAAAGATATCTACATCTTGTAAGATCACGCTCTACAAGTTTTACGTAAATGCCAAATTCGGCAAGCTTTTCTGCAAGATAATAGCCTGTTTTTCCTCCGCCGATTATCATGACCTTTTGAAGGTCTGTATATTTTCCTCTTACATGCACTTTGCGGTTGAGTTCAATAACCTTTTCCTTTTCACCGACAACAAAAATAAAGTCGTCTTCCTGTATTACAGTGTCCCCATGAGGAATTATTACTTTACCATTTCTGGAAATTGCGGCAACAATCATATCAGAAAGAGCCCTTCTTACTTCCGGCATTTCGAGACCTATGATTTCTCTCTTTCTCTTTGCACGGAACTCAATAAGAGCCATTTTTCCACTTGTGAACATGCCGTTGCTCAGCGTATATTTTTCTACAAGATATTTGTAAATCTCTGTTGTAATCGAAAGGTCAGGATTCACGATATAATCGATTCCTGTTGTTTCTTTTATGAAGCTGAAATGTTTCATATATTCAGGCTCTCTTACCCTTGCAATTACATTTTTTGCACCGAGTTTTTTTGCAAAAGTGGCTATAACGATATTTCCCTCGTCACTACCTGTTGCAGTCAGAAGATATTCACATTCTCTGACGTTGATTTCCTTCAGCACGTTTATATCTCTCGGGTCGCCGTGTACCGGCATAATATCAAGCTGCTGCGACACCTTGTCGAGCTTAGCCTCGTCTTTGTCAACGAGTATAATGGAATAGTTTCCACCTGCAAGGGCCTCACACACTTTTCTTCCGAGTTTTCCTGCGCCTATAATCGCAATTTTCATCTTAATATCCTTTCTGTCACAGCTGCGTCAGTAAAAAAGGTTTACATATCAAAGCAGCCGCCCCGCATAATCAGTTTGTCATATGCATGAGCGGCCGCCTGTAAAATACTATTTGTCAAAAGCCGCGTAAATTGCTTCTATTGCTTTTCTGAAGTCTTTGTTGTTAACTCCGACAATAATATTGATTTCACTTGATCCTTGGTCTATCATTCGAATGTTGATTTCCGACTCTGCAAGAGCTGTGAACAGAGCTGCAGATACACCCGGTCTTCTGTTCATTCCGCATCCTACAGTTGCAATCAGGGCAATGTCCTCCGAAACGTCCATGCTATCAGGCTTTAGCTGTCTTTCGAATGCATCGAGAAGTTCATCTAGTCTTCCATCGATGCTATCGTTTGAAACAACTACAGAAACTGTGTCAATTCCGCTTGGAAGATGCTCAAAGCTGATGTTGAAGTCTTCTAGGATTGCAAGAATTCTTCTGACAAAGCCTCTTTCTGAGCTCATCATGTTCTTGTAGATTGCAATAACTGTGAAATCTTTCTTTCCTGCAATACCTGTGATTACATTTGTGTTTGATTCATCATGTTCAGCAGTGATTACAGTACCAGGATCTTCCGGCTTGTTTGTATTTTTTATGTTAATTGGAATGTTAGCCATTTTCGCAGGATAAATCGCATCTTCGTGAAGAACTGATGCTCCCATGTAAGAAAGCTCTCTAAGTTCTTTGTATGATATCCTGTTAATAGGCTTAGGATTTTTTACTATTCTAGGGTCTGCCATCAGGAATCCAGATACATCAGTCCAGTTTTCGTAAACGTCAGCACCTACAGCTCTTGCAACAAGAGATCCTGTAATATCAGATCCGCCTCTTGTGAAGGTTCTTACCTTACATGTTTCGATGTCGCTTCCATAAAATCCTGGAAGAACTGCACGCTCATGCTTTGCAAGCTCTTCTCTCAGTGCAGCATCTGTCTCTGCCTGAAGCAGCTTACCTTTTGTATCAAACAGAATAAGCCCTTCTGTATCAACAAAATCATATCCCAGATAGTCTGCGATAAGCATTGCGTTTAGGTATTCCCCTCGGCTTGCGATGTAGTCTGATGAACATCCTTCTGTCAGATTCTTTTTGATTCTGTCAAATTCTGCAAACAGGTCTACATTGTCTGCGCCTAGGTTAGCGCGAAGTGCAAGAAATCTGTCAACAATTACCTGGAACACCTGGTCATATGGAAGATTATGATCTCTGTGAGCCTTGCACAGGTAAAGAAGATCTGTCATTTTGTTGTCTTCTTCGAATCTTTTGCCTGGTGCTGATACGATAATAAACTTTCTTGCTGGATCTGCTTCGATTATTTCTCTTGTTTTGTTTAACTGGATTGCGTCAGCTACTGATGAGCCTCCGAACTTTGCCACTTTAATTCCCAATGGACATTACCTCCTGTGTACGTAAAGTATTATTTAAGTTCGGCTTTCAGTTCATCAACCTTGTCAAGGTGTTCCCATGGAAGGTCAACGTCAGTTCTGCCGAAGTGACCGTAAGCGGCAGTCTGTCTGTAGATTGGTCTTCTAAGATCAAGATCTCTGATGATTGCTGCCGGTCTTAAGTCAAAGTGTTTGTTAACAATATCTGCAATATCTTCGTCTGCCATCTTACCTGTTCCAAATGTATCTACCATGATTGATACAGGCTCAGCAACTCCGATTGCATAAGCAAGCTGGATTTCGCATTTGTCTGCAAGTCCTGCTGCTACAATATTCTTTGCTGCATATCTTGCCGCATATGAAGCACTACGGTCTACCTTTGTAGGGTCTTTTCCTGAGAATGCGCCGCCGCCATGCTTAGCATATCCGCCATATGTATCTACGATAATCTTTCTTCCTGTCAGACCTGAGTCTCCGTGAGGTCCTCCGATTACGAATCTTCCTGTTGGGTTAACATAATATTTTGTTTCATCGTCAAGAAGCTCTGCTGGAATTACAGGTAGAATTACGTGTTTGATAAGGTCTTCTCTAATCTGTTCCTGTGTAGCTTCTGGATCGTGCTGAGTTGAGATAAGAACTGTGTCAATTCTCTTAACCTTGTCTCCGTCATATTCTACTGTAACCTGTGTTTTTCCGTCAGGTCTTAGGTAACCTAATGTGCCGTTCTTTCTTACTTCTGTAAGCTTAAGAGCAAGCTTATGAGCAAGAGCGATAGGCATAGGCATTAGCTCTGGAGTTTCGTTACATGCATAACCAAACATGATACCCTGGTCTCCAGCACCGATAGTGTCGATGTTATCATCCATAGTGCCTTCTTTATATTCTAGAGCCTTGTCAACACCCATTGCGATGTCTCCTGACTGCTCGTCAATTGCAGTAAGAACTGCACATGTATTTCCATCAAAGCCCATTTCAGCCTTGTTGTAACCGATATCTAAGATAACGTTTCTTGCGATTTTTGGAATATCGATGTAGCAATGTGTGCTGATTTCCCCCATCAGCATTGCATATCCTGTTGTAGTTGTAGTTTCGCAGGCAACTCTTCCATATGGGTCCTGCTCTAAAATTGCATCAAGCACAGCATCGGAAATCTGGTCACAGATTTTATCTGGATGTCCTTCTGTTACTGATTCAGATGTGAATAGTTTTCTCATTTTTATAATCTCCTTTCTTTCCTTAATCCCCATCAAAAGAAAAAGCCTTTCCTAAAAAAGAAAAGGCTTGATATCTCAAAAGTATCATTCCTCATCTTTCAGAAAAATATTCTGTAGGATGTAGCACCTTCTGGCTCATATAAAGCGCACAGGTTGCTGGGCATCACAGGGCCTATTCCCTCCGCCGCTCTCGATAAGGATTACACATTAGATTATACTATCATTGCAAACTTTGTCAATCCTTATTATAATTGAATATAACAGCTTAAATTATTCTGTAAATTCCGAACAAAATAAGGCTGGCTGCAATTGAAATACGAGGTGAAAATCAGTGAGTGAAAAACCAAAACTGACCGTCCTTGAGGGCGGCCTTTCTAGTAAAAAAATTCAGGTAGAGCCCGAATTAAACGATTTTAACAAATTTAGCGAGTTCAGGTATGCAGAGGCCACAAGATCAAGGCTAATGGGCGTTGTAGGTCTTCATATCGTTTATGCTGAGAAATCCGAACAAAGCTTTCCTGCCTCTGAATATGTAAAAACAGATAAGGAAAATCAGCTAGATGCGGATAATCAGGAAGAAGCCCTGCTTCACCACTATCTATATCTAGACTACGAAGAATATGGTATCGATAATTACGAGATTCTTATGACGAGGGACTCTTCCCAGGCCGAAAGAAAGAAAATCAACTTATTCGGCGGGCTCGGAGAGCCATGGGTATCCCTTTCAGAGAAAGAGTCCCTATATCTCGTTGAGGATTCTTACGAATTTACGCTTCAGAGGGGGCTTTTCGTCCCGGATAGCTTTGATCAGCCTGGGGCAATAAAATTTGCAAAAGTAAACAGCACCCTCGAAGAGGTATATGGCACTTATTCCAAAATCTGCACCCATATATCCTCAGAATATGAGCTTATCAACTATTTTATTATGAGACTTGCAGGATGCGACCTTTTCATGGCAAAACAGCTTTGCGAAACTTGCGTTGATTTTAACGATTTTCCAATCAGCGTACCTTCTGCTCTATGCTCAAATACAATAGATATAGACGAAAACACAGAAAACGGCTACATCTGCGAATCGCTCATAGATGATGACGATGAGTACTATCTTGTAATCTCCAAGGTTAGTACCGGTCGAAACAAAAGCAATCCTAAGATTGCATCATATCAACTTGTATCCTGTAACAAAGTATCAGGAAAAGAAGCTTCTATGATAATGAACAAAGAACATTTTATCGTTGTTAATCTTCTCAGTGGAAATACAGACGAAGACAGAAAATCTGTCAAAGACTGGCTCCGCATAAGATTTGATACTATGACACTTTCCGAATACGAAAATACAAGCATAATCATGGTATTTAACAGCAACAATGCCCATGTAAACCAAAAGAGATACAGAATAGATAACGATCTACTTGGTATGATGTTCTATACAAAAGCAGGTGAGCTTGTTATAGATGCAATAAGCCCCGTAAAAGCCGCAGTAATTGCCCAGTCTCTTGTAGAATCACCTGTTCCACTGGAATCAGCAGGGGCCATAAAATTCAACGAAGCCGTAATGCTTCCGTTTATAGACTCTGAATTTGATAGTTTTATCGACTATCTTCAGACCTTACAAAAATAACAAAAATTCTTTTTTGAGGATAAGATGTTCTTTTTTGTTATGAAAACTTATTATAACTTTTCAACACCTCAAAAAGCCTTGAATTCAAACATGACCACCGTTTTTCCACAGGTTTTCCGAAAATCGTATACAATCTTATACACAAGTATCTGTGGATATCTTTTTTAAAGAAAATGTTAATATTTCAAGACTTACCCGTGTTTTTTGATTTGTCAAGAGCATAGTTTTCCACAATATTATGCACACATATCTGTATGACAATTTCTGCATGTGGAAAATATCTGTTCTATTTATTAAATAAGTAAAATTTTACGAATATTATCCGTATTTTTACGGTTTATGGAGGAAAGAAAATGAATACTAGACGACTTTTCAAAGAAAATGTCTACCTAAAGGAATCAGAAGCTTTGGTTAAATCCGTAACGGAGAAAGAAGGAAAGCTTCTTGTGACATTTAACCAGACAATATTTTTCCCTGTAGGAGGAGGCCAGACATGTGACACAGGAACTCTGAGCCTAGTTGAAGATCCAAAATACACATTCGATGTTACAGATGTATATGAATACGGAGATGATATCTTCCATGTCCTTGAACCTTCTTGCGATGCAAAATTATCCCCTATCCTTGCAGAGGGAAACAAGGTAGTGATGAACCTAAACTGGGACAGACGCTTTGATAATATGCAGCGCCACTGCGGAGAGCATATCCTGACAGGAGCCTTCTATGAATTCTTCGGCGGAGTAAACAGAGGATTTCACATGGGCGAGTCATATATGACAATCGACATCAGTCTCGAAAAAAATCCAGATTACAAAACTATAACTTGGGAAATGGCAAAGAAGGCAGAGCTACGAACAAATCAGATAATCTGGGAAAACGTACCTATGATTACTGTCCATTTTGATAAAAAAGAAGATGCAAAAGACCTTAAACTTAGAAAAGATCTTGCAATAGAAGAAGACATCACAATCGTCGGTGTAGAAGACATAACAAAAGAGCCTTATGCAGTAGCATGCTGCGGAACTCATCCTGCGTATACAGGTCAGGTTGGTATGGTAAAAATATACAAGGTGGAAGCTAACAAAGGCATGTTCAGAATTTATTTTGAGGCCGGAAAACGCGCATTTGAGCAGTATCAGGACAGATTCGACATCCTTACAGAGCTAGAGAGAGACCTTTCTGCAGGCTATGAGGATATCCTTGCAAAATACGAAAAGAAGCAGGAAAAGAGTCAAGAAATCAGAGATAGACTGTTCCAGATAACAGCCGAAATAATCGTTGCAGAATCAGATATGATCAAAACCGCTCAGGCGGAAAACTCGGACGTTCTCGTAAAATCCTACGAAAATCTTGTTATCGATGACCTTCTCGAAATCGGAAAAAGCATCTCCGGAAATATTTCAAAAATAGTTATCCTTGTTCATGAGCCAACAAATACAGCACTGCTGTTCTCAGATGAAGCCGACTGTGGAAAAATCATAAAAGAAAATGCAAAAGAATTCGGCGGAAGAGGCGGCGGCAAAAAAACAAACGCAAGAGCTGTCTTTGCAAAGAAAGAAGAACTAAACAGCTTTATAGACTTTGTAAAAACTCTGTGATTAAAGCTATACGATTAAAAATATAAAACGACAACTAAACGAAAAGCCCTGAATGCTCGGACAGGAAAACCTGCCCGCAGCATGCAGGACTTTTTGAATTCATTTCTTTTTGCGCTACCCTTGCATCTTTGCATCTTCCTTTTCGAACAGGAACCTTCTTATAGCAAAAAGTACACCGATTGCACAAACTCCAATAAGCATCTGGGCCATTCCCATATGTTCTACGACCATCTGTCTTGATATGGCCAGCATCAGAACCTCTACAAAGTCGATAGATCTTTGTCTTGTAAGAAGTTTTACAAACTCAAGTCCAACGATAAGGCTCAAGATATTGCCGAGCAGATTGCTGAATTTAGACGATGTCATATCTACAATTGTTCTATCAGAAAAAATGTCTACGACAAGCTTACCCATAAGATATAAAACTACAATCAGAATAAACACCGATGCTATACATTCTATACAGTAAACAACTCTTTCAAATCCGTGACCTACTTTTTCTTTGTTCCAGAACTTCATCAAACCATCCCTTCTTATAACCCATATGAAAATACTGTAACTTACATAGTTATCTTAATTATATACCCTGCTCATAGAAATGTTTAACAATTTTTATGTAATCCTCGTAATCTTCCCTTCCGCAAGTCTCATATGAAGAATGCATAGCAAACTGGGGAAGACCAATATCACATGTAGCAAGTGGAACATTCAGAGAAGAAATGTTTCCAAGAGTTGAACCGCCGGGAAGATCTGCCCTGTTCGTATAGCTTTGGAATTTAACACCTGCACTTTTACATAAATCTGCAAAGAAAGCTCCAGAAATTCCATCAGTTGCATACTTCTGAGGCGCATTAAACTTAAGACTTACGCCGCCATTAACTACAGGTCTGTTATTTTTATCTGCATACTCGCTGTAGTTTGGATGAAGTGCATGGGCATTATCTGCCGAAATCATAAAACCGTCTGCAATATCCATCTGATACTCCTCGTATCCTATTCCAAGAATTTCATTTACTCTTCTCAGTGTATCATAAAAGAACAAAGAAGCTGCTCCCTGTCTTGTACCGCTTCCAGTCTCTTCGTTATCAAACACACAGTAAAACGAAGGATGAAGGAAATCTTCCGCTTCAATAAAGCCCATAAGTGAACCATATGCACATGCAAGATCATCAAGCTTTGGAGAAGAGATAAATTCGTTCTCTGCTCCCCATACACATCCTGCACCTCTTTGATACAGGAACAAATCAGAGCAAAGAACATCCTCTGCCAAAACACCAGCAGATTCTGCAATCTCTTCTTTGAATTTTTCTGATGAGCCAGCTTTTCCGTAAACAGGTCTCATGTCCTTTGCAGGATTGTAGTTATGGCCTTTGTTCACCTCGCGATTAAAATGAATTGGAGCGTTTGGAATCACAAGCATATCTCTGTCAACATTTACAAGCTTCTCTTCAAGAGAGTCCTTACCCCTTACGATAACTCTTCCTGCAACAGAAAGAGGTCTATCCATCCAAGTTGTATAGATTGCACTTCCGTAGTTTTCTACACCAAGAACAGAATATTCGCCTTCCACATCTATCACAGGGTCAGGCTTAAGCTTAAAGCCCGGCGAGTCACTGTGAGATGCTACAGCTCTATATCCTGACACCTTCTTATCATCTTCAGGAATAACAAAAGCGATTACGCTTGAGCTGTTTCTAGTAACAAAATATTTTCCGCCCTTTTTTATGTTCCACTTTTCGTTTTCTCTAAGCTCCAAAAAATGATTTTCTGATAGTATTTCTGTCAAAGCTTTCACCGCATGAAATGGCGTATATGCCCTTTTTAGAAAATCAACAAGATCATATGCCTGTTTGTTCATCTTTTCCTTCCTTCCACTTAACTGAATTTTTTTGTAAGATATTCTATATAGTAGCCTGGCTTAAGTTCCTCGCCACAGGCCCTTTCTATTAATTCAAAGGTATTAAATGATGCGCCCCACCTATATATGTTTCGGCTCATCCATTCACTGATACCCGAAAGTCCCTCATTAAGTATAAGCTCATCAAGACTTCCCGTTTCCTTTTCTATAGCCTTTGCAAACTGTGCAGCGGCAATATTTGCTGTAATATATGTTGGAAAATATCCTACATAGCCTCCGCTCCAGTGTATATCCTGAAGCACACCTTCTGCATCATTTTTCGGTACAATGCCAAGGTACTCCTTGTACTTACAGTCCCACATATCCCTAACTTGAGAAGTGTCAGCATCTCCGTTTATAAGAGCTCTTTCTATCTCATAGCGAATTATGACATGAATCAGATATGTAAGCTCATCTGCACTTATTCTTATAGCATCCCTGCTACACATATTTATAGAGTTATAGAAATTATCAAGTCCGATATCTAAAAGCTCAGGCACAATTTCGCAAGCCTTCGGAAAAATCCTGCTCCAAAAGGCTTTGCTTCTTCCGATTATATTTTCGTAAAACCTTCCCACAGCCTCGTCCATTGCAAATGATGGAGTCTCACCAAGAAGAGTGCCCTTTAGACTCTTGCTTATATGCTGCTGGTAAACACCCTTTCCTCCAGAGTGAAGGACATTGAAAATTCCTACAGTAATATCATCTTCAGAATAGTAATTCAGAATTCTTACATCGTCGCTAGAACTTGTAAGTACAGTAGTCTGTGCTCCAACATCTACTCTTCCGCAGTCAAAATCAAAGCCGATTTCCTCAAGCAGAAGATGCCAAAGTTTACTCTGCCTATCCTCGCTGACTCCAGAAATCTTAGCAGGCTTTTTCATTTTTTCCTGAGATTTTAAGCGCTTTTCCACAAGTTCAAACAGAGGCGCTTTGATGTTTTCTATCATATAATCAACATCGCGGCAAGTTAAACCTGTGATATAGCTTCCCATGAGAGCATCGTAAGGCTCGTTCTCGTATCCCCAGTATCCAGCAAATTTTTTGAAGGCTTCTATTATCTTGCGAAAATACGGCTCGAATCTATCGTAATCAGCCTGATTTCTCGCTTCCTCCCACACTTGCACGGAAACTGCCACAAGCTTTATATAATCAGAATACTCCTTTTCTGGTATTTTCTTAACCTCCATGCTCGACTCGCGTATTCTTCTTACCATCGCATCCACAAGAAAGTCGTTATTCGGATTTCCATCAAAGTAGTCAACGCACCTTGTAAACTCCTCCGAAGTCAAAATCCTATACTGCATATCCGCAAGAAAAGACATTACCTCGCTTCGATACCCTATACCGTTTTTGGGCATGTAGGTTACCTTGTCCCAGTAAATCACACCGTTTAGAGTGTATTTGCAGTATTCTATTTTGGATGCTAGGTCTCTAAACCTTGCAAGCATCATTGTGTAATCCATAATAATCTCCATTCCGCTTAGGTTATAACCTAGGCACAAATAGTAAAGCTTCTATGCAGGAGCTATTTCAGATTTAAATTTGTAAAAAACGGATGAAGAGCATTTCCTGTAAAATCGTTGTCCGGCAGAAGAATTTCCTCCGGTGAACGCTCAAGATCTGCTTTGATTCTCTCCTCATATGCACAGAGCTCTTCATTTTCTATATGCTCAAGAAGGGCAAGGAATATCTTTGCCTCTCTCTTCATCTTTTGTAGCTTAAATTTGTGTGTTCGAACTGTTGCCGAGTTTATATCAAGCTCCTCGCTTATTTCTTTATTTTCCATGCCCTCATACATAGATGTCAAAAGCTTTTTCTGAACATCCGTGAGTCCATTCACCTGCTTATCAAGTGACACAAGAGCCTCAAAAGCACCTCCGTGCTCCCTATATACATGCTCTGTTACGGCTCTACACGCATCGACGGATTTACCTCCCGATGTGTATATGATCCCCTTTTCGAAGGTTTCACCGCAAAAAATACATCTATAAGCTGTACCTGCATCTTCAACAGTATATCCGAGGGACAGTTCCTCGACACTAAGATCTTTAAAATGGTTTTCCATTTTTACCTCATTTCTCAAACTGGGCTTCCGGTTGCTTTCATCCGTATATTTCCTAATCATTATACATTTTCCACTTTCGTTTTCAACATAGTAAACTTTATCACACAATGTGTATAAGTGCAACAAAGCCGCGTCTTTTATTTGCCCAAAAGATTAAGAGCGTAAATTCAGATTCCTGGTGCCAAAAAAATAAAAGAGGCACCGCAAGGTGCCTTCAGTAAAAAGCTTCCATGTGCCTCTTTTATCGATTAAAGGTTAAGGCATAGCGGGCATTCTACCTTGATAGAATCCTGCTTTACAGTTACTGTCGTTACAGTATCCGGTCTTTGTGTTGCTTCTGCATCTATACCATAGATAATCAGTGCAAGCTTATGACCTTCCCTGACTGTGTAGTCTGTTGGAACCATGTCAAATTTATAATTATAAAACTTTCCTTCTTCTATTTTCTCTTTTGAGTAGCTTGTGCTTCTGTTCTGAGCATTCAGCCAACCTCTTGTAATTACTTTGTACTTTGAAGGTTCCTTTTCCAGACCGAATCTGAAGTTTCCGTTATCATCCTTTACTTCTTCTGCTGTGATTCTGCAGTCTTCTCCGATATCAACAAGCATAGCTGACAGGATTGCTGTTGGTCTATCAATTGCAGCATCAAAGCTGACTTTGCCGTAGCCTGCAAATCTCATGTCGCCCTTTGCTCCATCCTCTGCTGGATCCCACACATACTTAAGTCTATTAGTATATGCAGCATCTTCTGAAAGAACAAGCTCATCGAGCCAATCCTTAAGGTTATCTTTTTCTTTATCATAAGCAGTTTTGCTGATATCGTCTGTAAATACAGCTTCTCCTGTTTCATTAACAGGGAATATATGTCTCTCCTCAAACGGAGGCCATACGTCTGAAGCCTGCCAAACAGTCTGGTCGATGTTACTTTCAACCAGAAGCTTAGGCTCATTTTCTATACCTGTGTCAATTCCTTTTAGATAGAAGTCAAGCCATCTTTCAAGAATTGGAAGAGTTTCTGATTCTTCTAGGTGATAGATATAAATATGTTCACCCTGGTGAAGCATCATTTTTCTAGGAATATCTCTCTTTTCCAGTTCTTCAAATAGTGGCACACACTGGTTTGTCTTAACGTTCCAGTCATTGATACCGTGAATAATGAAGAATGACGCCTTAACGTTGTCAAGCTGGTTTAGATAGTTTCTTTCGTCCCAGAATCTATTGTAGTTTCCTGATTCTCTGTCTTCGCCTTCTACAAGCTTTGCCTGTGAAGCCTCAAACACTTCCTTTACCTTTGCAAAATCATCAGCATCCTTCGCTCTGCTGAAGCAGTATTTTACTAAGATATCAAGGTCATCGCCCTGCCATCCGATAGCAGGAAGGTTTAGACCATTGCATTTGTAGTATGCATACCAGTTTGAGATTGCAGCTTCTGGAATTACAGTCTTAAGACCTTCAACTCCAGTTGCAGCAACACCGATACACATAGTTCCAAGATATGATTTTGCTGACATGGCAACATTGCCTGTACACCAGTTAGCTTTGATTTCGATATTTCCTTCTTTATCTGTAAATGCTCTGCATCTTCCATTTAACCAGTCGATTACAGATTTGAATGCGAGAATTTCTTCTCTTGAGCCTGTGATAGTAATACCCTCTGATCCGCGAGTTCCAAGTCCACCACAGAACACTGCCGCATAGTCTCTCTCAAGGAAGTGGTCATATAGGTCAGAAATACATTCGAATGTCTGATCTTCTGGAACCTCTGCTGTTTCTGCAAAGCCCTTTGTTTCTCTTACGATTTCAGGCTTAGATGTTCTATCTTCGCTAAAGTCGTATTTTACATCATCAAAGCTGATGCTTTGCTCAGGATAAACCTTTACTTCTTTGTTTACATCATGTGGAACATACCAGTCCTCGTTACATGTAAGCATATAAGGGTTTGCTACATAGATTGCAGGAACTTTGTTTCCGTTTAATGTTGATAGAGGTCTTTTGATATATACTGCTATCAGGTCCAGTTTTCCGTCTTTATCTGTATCAACAGGTGTTTCGACGAAAACTCTCTCAAATATATAATTTTTTTCCATTTTTTCTATTTTTCTTCCTTTGCTTTCTGTTTTTTTAGGAATGCTTTCCAAATCATAACAAATACTGCACCAAGAATCAGCATTACAACTAGGAATCCGAAGAACAGTCTGTATCCGTGAACTCCAGGATTCTGGTCAATCAGAACACCTGCAAGAAGTGAACAGAAGATTTCTGGTAGGTATCCGATAGTTGAAATGATACCAGCAGCTGTTCCTGAGTATTTTTCTGGAATTGCACCCTCATCCATCATTGCCCATGTCATAGCCATGTTAGCATTGTAGAAGATGTAAATTAGGATGAATAGGATTGTAAACAGTGTAACGCTTCCTGCATTTAGAGGTAGGAACAGAATTCCTGCTGTACCTGCTGCCATTGCGATGAATGAAACAAGCATTACGTTACCTGTACCGATTTTATCTGTGATATATCCGCCACCTACGTTACCAAACAGCGAGAACCATCTCTTCATAGCAGCAAGTGTTGCTCCGAATGTTACGGATGCACCAAGAATACTTGTTGCATATGGTGTGAAGTAGTAAAGTGACATTGTAAATACGTAGTTACAGAATGTAACCATTGCGATGATCCAAAGTGCAGGAAGTTTTAGAACTTCTCCGATTCCCTTGAATGAAATCTTTTCGCTCTGCTCTGCTGATTCACCCTTTACTGTAAGGAAGCAAAGAATACCCATAACAATTGTAAGTACTGAATAGAATACGATTACATAAATCATACCTCTGTGCTGGTCTTCCATCTGACCTGCACCGATACGGAATGCAGCTACAGCAGCCATTGCCATAAGAGCCGCACTGATGCCTCGTCCACCTTCGAAGAATCCGAACGCTTTTCCCTGGTCTCCTGAACCAGAAAGAATTCTAACAGCCTTTACACATGCAGGCCAAAATGCAAACAGTGAAGATACACCCCAGAATGCATATAGGCATACAAGCTGTGTGAAGTTTAGAGGCAGAAGGTGTAAAAGTCCGCCAAGACCTGTACCGATAAGTGAAACTGACAGGATAGTTCTTGTTGAGAATCTGTCAGCAACGATTCCGCCAAACAGGTATGAAATCATACCAAAGATACCAAGAACGCTTCCGAAAACACCCATCTGTGTGTTTGTTAGGTTATAAGTTTCTAGGTATACATCGTAGTAGTCAAATCTGAAGTAAGGAAGTCCGTAAATAATACTTCCACTGAAAGCAATGATTATAATTGCCCAGAAGTTTTTGGCCATTTTTTCGCCAAGTCCGATTTTCTGTAGTAATTTGTTCATTTTCTACTCCTCTTAATCTTTATAATTACGTATAAATTAAATATATATAACTCGCACCCTAAGGGTGTTTGTTTCTAATTTAGCATCGAAGATCACAGACTAAGCAACCTAACACTCTTCTTCTGTATCTTCCTTTCTGTTGTACTTTCGTAGACCAAACAAAACTACTGCTGCAGCAATTGCATATAGCACAGCTGCAATGTAATATGCCTGTCTATATCCTTCCTGAGTCATAAACAAAACTTTTCCTGTAAACGTGCCGCTCAGAATGCTGATAATTCCCGCAACAAAATTTACAACAGCAGTATATGCTGGGCGCATTTCCTTTGGAACTACGCTCATCGACAGTGCACTTTCGGCAGGGCTGCTCAGGTTTGCAAGACCTGCTCTTATGAACAGTGCTGTTCCAACTGCAGGAACCATCAGATTTCCAAAGCTATCACCCTTTGCAATTATCAGCATGAAAGGAACTGATAAAAGAACTGCAAAGAAGATTGTTCCGACTTTTCCCAATTTCTTAACCGCAAGAGGTGTAAAGAACATGAATACGATTATCGCAACATACGAAATCGAAACCATCAGGGAAGAAGTCGCCTTGTCTATATGAAGATTTCTATTTAGGAAAACCGTATAGTAAGAAGTAAAAAGTCCCATAGCAAAGGAGATGAGCGCCCAGAATATCAGATAGAACATCGCATCTCTGTTTAGCAGGATTTTACTTCCGATTTTGATTCTTTCACCGAGGCTAGGTTTTTCTTCTGACTCTGATACAGCTTTTCTGTAGTCCTGAGGCTCTTCTTTTATAAGAAGGACAGGAATAAGAGCAAGAAGTCCTAGGATTCCGACAGCTAAAAGCACGTATTCGTTACCTGTAAGGTATGCCGCATGCTGACCTATTGTCATCTCAGCTATGAATCTTGTAGCCTCCTTCGCCGCCTGATATGTAATACCAGAAACGAGCGAAAAGGCCTTTACAACCAGCACCCCTCCGAGATATGTTGCAAGGAAGTATCCGACATATCCCATATAGTAGGTTCTTGTGTACCATTTGATTCCGTCATCTCCAAGAGACTCCGTATAAACGGCAACATAAGGCGCCAGTATGATGAAATGGATTTGCACTCCTGTAAGCGCAAACAGTGTTGTTATTTTTAATATCACAATTGAAGGGAGCAAAACTGCTCCAAAGAATGCAGCTGATGTTCCTATCGTGCAAAATACAAGAATTTTCTTGTATCCAACCTTTGGTACGAGCAGAAGAATCGCCGCACTTATAAATGTTGCATATCCGTAAAACGCCCAAAAAGAAGTCGCAATCGATACTGATACTTCCTGAAGGTAGTTTACGTAGGTGTCATACAGTACACCACTTGCAAGATTGTTGATGATATAACTTATAATAAATAAAGTTAAATTTCGCTTTTCCCTGTATGTAAGTTTACCCGCCATTTTTTCACCTTATCTCGTTAATCCTTTATATATAAACAGCTCTCGCTGATATCAAAATTTCTGCTATTAAAACGTTTGGTTTGAGGCTACAGGACGAGGATACCTGCAGCCTCATGCAATACCCGGATTGCATCAGAATTTATTTGGGTTCATGCTAACTGCGTTTAAAGCAGAATGAAAAGCAATCAATAAATCGTAAACGTTTATGGTGCCTATTTGCTATTTAGTAAACGATATTATATTTTGTTTGCTTTTTCTTTCATAACCTTAACATAAAAACCTTGCATAATCAACACAAGTTTATAAATTTTGCAAATTTTGTACTTTTTACAAAACCAATAAAAAACATTTTGTAAACACGAAGGCCAATAAAATACAATATTTAGTTATTTTGATAGGCTCAAGCCTTGAATATATCCAAGATTTTGGTACAATAAGGAAAGCTTACAGAATATAAAAATACAAGGAAGGACTAAATTATGGATATTTTAGCGGAAGTAGATAAGATTTTTCCGGAAGTAATCGAGATAAGACATCATCTTCACGAAAACCCGGAGCTTTCAGAGCATGAAATTGAAACAGAAAAATACATCTGCAAAAAACTTGATGATATGCAGATAAAATACAGAAATCACGTTGCAGGATGCGGCGTCATTGCACAGATTGGAGAAGGAGACCATGCCTTTGCCATAAGAGCAGACATCGATGCTCTTCCTATTCAAGAAAAAAACAACTGCTCATTTGCATCGAAAAACGATGGATGTATGCATGCCTGTGGTCACGATATGCATACAGCAATACTTCTTGGAACAGCTTCTATCCTAAAAAAATACGAAGAAAAGATTACTGAAGCAGGCGGCGCCGTAAAGCTCTTGTTTCAACCTGCAGAAGAAACAATCGGAGGCGCAAGATTCATGATCGAAGAAGGCGCTCTCGAGAACCCTACCGTAGAAGGCATTACTGCTCTTCACATCGACCCTATGTATCCAACAGAAAAGATTCTAATAAAACACGGTCCTATGAACGCAGGTACTGCTACATTTACAATCACAGTAAAAGGCGCTTCATGTCACGGTGCTCACCCAGAGGGAGGCGTGGATTCGATTGTTGTCGCAAGTCACGTAGTTACAGCACTTCAGAATATTTCTAGTAGAATGCACGCCCCGACGACTCCTGTTATCGTGACCGTCGGAACATTCAATGCCGGAGTCGCCCCAAACGTTGTAGCAGGAAGCGCCGTACTTCGCGGTACATCTAGGGCTCTTGACGAGGAAACTCTTGCTTCGGTGACTTCCAAAATTGCGATGATTTCTCGCGGAGTCTGTGAAAGCTTCGGCGCGGAGTGCGAGATTGTGTGGGGGGACGACGGGTACCCACCTCTTGTAAATGACGATGACATAAATGGAATTTTAGAAGAAGCTGCAGAAACTATGTATGGAAAGGACAGCATAATATTCATGCCTGAACCTAGCCTTGGTGCTGATGATTTTGCTTTTTTCACACAAAAAATAAAGGGCGCGTACTTCAACCTAGGAAGTGCACACCCTGATGAAGAATTCTATCCAATTCATAGCGATCTTTTCAATCCTGACGAAAAGACCATGAAACGCGGCATAGCTGTAGAATGCTACGCAGCCCTAAAATTCCTAAAAATTATTTAATTCTTCCTGTAAAATACGGAATAGCTCCCCTGCATGATATCCGTCAGCAGACGCATGGCTGATTGTAAGTGTCAGGGGAACTGTTTTTTTTGCGCCCTCTTCTCTAATTTTTCCAAAAGTCATTATAGGAAACAAAGCGGGATCTCCCACAGAGTGAGTCGAATATGCTTCAAAATCAATCCATGGAGCACAGCTTATGCAGAAGAAGTTTGCAGGCTGATTTGGTCTTGCTTTAATTCCTTTGTTTGCCGAATACTTATCCAAAACCTCTTCGAACCTATCATAAAACTCATCAAAATCATCACTGTACTCTGTCCATATATCCGAAAATGTCTTGTCATCTTCGTGGAAAATAGTGAAATTAGGATAACAGTGTTCCCATACGCCAGGAGTTCCATCTTCTGTTATCATCATTCTCATTGAGTCCATCTGGTTTACTGCCTTTGATGCAGCATATATGAAGCAGCCATAGAACCTTTTATTTTCTTTTTTCGTAAAATCATATAGTTTTGTAACATCTAATCTGCTCGTCAGAGAATAACCGCATCTTATAATATTTCTGTAATAGTTAAAATGCTCTCTGCGCGGCCAATTTTCCATATCAATCTTGCGGTATTTAGGCATTTCTTCTCCCATTTTCTTCATCTCCCTGTTATAAATTTACCGAAAGCCTTGCAAAGGACGCATGGCCTTCGGTCTCAAATCTGTCGTTTCTAAAAAGTCAAAAGGGCAATTTTCGATTTTACAGAATATCGATATATTCGCCTGCAAGAGCTTTGTTCATGCTTCTAACTGCGCAGAATTTTCCGCACATTGAACATGAGTCATCGTGCTCAGGAGATCTATCTGCTCTAATTGCCTTTGCAGTTTCTGGATCTATTGCGCATTCCCACTGAGCATCCCAGTCAAGGTTTCTTCTTGCATCAGCCATCTTGTCATCGATTTCACGTGCGCCTCTTACGCCTTTTGCAATATCAGCTGCATGAGCTGCTATCTTTGATGCGATAATGCCCTGTTTTACATCATCTACATTTGGAAGAGCAAGGTGCTCTGCCGGTGTTACGTAGCAAAGGAATGCTGCCCCTGCTGCAGCGGCTACTGCTCCTCCGATAGCTGCTGTTATGTGGTCATATCCAGGTGCGATGTCTGTTACGATAGGTCCAAGTACATAGAATGGAGCTCCCATACAGATGCTCTGCTGAACCTTCATGTTTGCTTCTACCTGGTCTAGAGGAACATGTCCTGGGCCTTCAACCATTACCTGAACATCCTTTTCCCATGCTCTCTTTGTCAGCTCACCAAGTCTTACTAGTTCTTCAATCTGACATACGTCTGTAGCATCAGCAAGGCATCCTGGTCTGCATGCATCGCCAAGGGAAATAGTAACGTCATATTCTCTACAGATATCAAGAATTTCATCGTAATATTCATAGAATGGGTTTTCTTCTCCCGTCATGCACATCCATGCGAAAACAAGGGATCCTCCTCTTGATACGATATTTGTCTTTCTCTTGTGTTTTCTAATCTGGTCAATCGTCTTACGTGTAATTCCACAGTGAAGAGTAACAAAATCAACTCCATCTTCTGCGTGAAGTCTTACAACATCGATGAAATCCTTTGCTGTAAGTGTTGCAAGGTCTCTCTGATAGTGGATAACTGAGTCGTATACAGGAACAGTTCCTATCATTGCAGGACACTCTGATGTAAGCTTTCTTCTGAATGGAATAGTATCTCCGTGTGAAGAAAGGTCCATAATGGCATGAGCACCTAGGTTTACAGCCTCCATTACTTTCTTCATTTCGATATCATAATCCTTGCAATCTCTTGAAACGCCAAGGTTTACGTTAATCTTTGTCTTAAGCATTGATCCAATACCTTCAGGGTCAATGCACTTATGGTTTTTATTTGCGCAGATTGCAACTTTTCCTTCTGCTACAAGAGGCATAAGCTCTTCTACACTCATACGCTCTTTCTCTGCTACAATCTTAAGTTCCTCTGTAACTATGCCTTTTCTAGCGGCTTCCATCTGTGTTGAGTATTCTCTCATTTTTTCCTCCTCGTTTTTCCTAAAACATGCTCAAAGCTAGGCCATACAGCTCCGGATTTCAGATAAAAAAACGACAGAACCTGTAGATTCTGCCGTAAAGATAATCAATTAGAAATATTAATATATCTCGCATTCCTACGGTGGCATTATCCACATCAGGTATATGGGTCGAAATCATCTTTCCTCTCAGCTCTAAGCTCCCCAAGCATTTAATCAGCTCCGGCAAAATCTGCCAGAGCCTATATATGTACTTATAATTAAAACATTATTGACACATTTTGTCAATCTCAGCAAGGCTAGGCAAAAGCATCATACGCTTTGCCAGCTTTTTCATAAGCTTAGTTTCGCATCTAATAGCGGTTATGAACATCCTCTGCAAAACACATGAGATCATTAATCTCAAGAACAGTTCCATCATCCAGAACAGCTTTTCCACTCATCTTACCGAAAACCTGATGCTGGTCAGTCTCTATAATCAGCGCATTAGTTCTAGCAGCCCTATCTATGACAGGTTCAAAATCCATTTCGAATCTGCCGTCGCTAGAAGTAAATATCCATGGCTCCATATAACTATTTTGGGGGATATTAAATGTAACATCATCAAGTTTATGAACTTTGCCATCATAAATTAAGACATTTTCACTCGCCTTTGATGTATCGCCAAATCCATATCCGATGTTAAATCCAAACGGCTTTCCATCTATCATGCAGTTTCCGGAGCCCCAATACCATGTGTTATCGTAAGTCCACACGCCGCGGCCCCAGTCGAGCGTTCCAAAATCAGTCTCAGGGTTAAACACATACTCAATTCCATCGTAATGCATAACGCCTGATGCATTCATGCAGTTAATCTTCTGGTTATAGTAAAACGCAGTTTTCTTTTCTTTCCAAGGAGTTGCGATAACCATAGTATCCATTTCTGGCTGTTTTAGGAATATATCACAGTCAAAAGGTTTTCCCTTATAGAAATCTTTGAACTCACATTTTATTCTTCGTCCACCCTCTACAACTTCAAAGCTAAGCTTAAGTCTCTTGTCCTCATATTTTGTGATTCCAGATTCACTCGTGTTTGGCAAATTAAACTTTCCCATAGGAAAGGCATTCAAAATAGTCTCTGTATGTTCCCATTTTTCTTTGAAATTCAAAAGAGAAACAGACTGAAGGCCTATGTATCCGTCATCCGAAATCGTAAAAGCTCCCGCAAAATCCTCATTTAATACAAGATAATAATCCCACTCCTTAATTCTGAACTTCGGCGCTTTGATCTTGCTTCTGTCATATTCCTGCACAAGACTTCTTGACCAGCCTGGCTCCCTAAGGCTTCCATCTTCCTTCAGCAAAGGACCTCTGCATGTAACTTCATGATTTCTCATTTTAAACTCCTCCATTTATCTTACAACTTTCTCAAAATCAGATGCCGGATGCTTGCACCACGGACATACAAAATCAGAAGGTATCTCTTCTCCCTCATACTCGTATCCGCAAACTGTGCATACCCACACAGTTTTACCATCTTTTTCGCCTTCTTTTGCGTTTCTCACAGGCTTTATATTTTTCTGATAAAATTCATAGCTTGCAGATTTTTCGTCACTAAGTATCTCCCCATCAACTACATCTGCAATAAACATTGTATGACTTCCAAGGTCAATTCTATCCGAAATTTTACCGCTAATATATGCGTTTGTCACCTTTGTTACGACCAGCGTTCCATTTTTCGCCTCTCTCACATCATCAAAACCACTAAACTTGTCAGTATCTTTCCCCGACTGAAAGCCAAAGTGTTTAAACAAATCAAAATCAGCATCCTCACTTATCACCGATACAGTGAAATCGTCCGTCTCCATGAGCATATCGTGAGTGTGATTTGCCTTATTGACTGTAATCGAAATGCGATTTGGCTCTGTCGTAACCTGCATAGCCGTATTTATAATGCACCCATTGTGCCTGTTTTCCTGTTTTGCTGTAAGAACAAACAGCCCGTATGTAAGAGCATGCATTGCTTTTCTATCCATATCCTACCCTCTATAACCTTTCTTTTTCTAATCATTCTATAGGCTTCTGCCATGAGCATGCGCTATCAAAGCAAATACTCGCATTAAATATACATATCATATATTATACAACATTTTTCGAAAATTCCGTAAAAAAAATTGCCCCTTATGAGAGCAATTCCTTTGATACTACCTTATTTGTTATGAGTTCTAGTATTTTATCAAATACAGGCACATATATAAATACAAACACTACTGCGATTGCGTTATTCAGTACTCTCAGTATTATGGCATTCTTAAGGCCAAAAATTCCCATCGCAAGACCAAGCGCTCCAAATGAATTAAATACAGTCTGCCATCTATACGTTGCACAAAAGCCTACTCCAATACCTCCTATCACACCGATAAATCCATACATGGATTTTGGAAGAATTGCGATTAGAGCAAGAAACATAATGCAACCAAATATATTTCCGACAAGTCTGTAGAACATGTGGCTTCCCTTTCGAAGAGCATTGCTAGGATGAATTACAGACATAGCCGCAATTCCTATCCACATTACTCTTGGAATACCCATAAGCTGACCTATAAACATGGCAAGACTTATGCCTAGAGAGACTTTGATATGCCATCTCGTTCTAGAAGCATTTATGCTCACTGCATCGATTACATCATGAATCTTATCCTCGTGCTCAATATGCTTGTGATTTCTGTAGAGGCATAATGCAATCCAGATTCCGCCAAGAGCAAGTCCTGCAAGACGTTTTGTAAACAGTTCTCCCGTAACATCATTTCCATACAGGAGTATATATGACAAAAGCAGTGTCGCATGGTTAAAAAATCTGATTTCATAGCATCCAAACACTGTCATTGTAAACATGCAGATAAAGTTTATAAGAAGTCCTGCTGCAGGACTAAACATATTTGCAAGATGAGGTCCAATCATCAAAATAATGAACATTCCAAGCATTACAAAACTGCTCTGTCCGACGTCATAGCCTAAATTTACCTGTCTGAACGCAAGAAGCGATAGCAAAATTGCTACACCAACCACGCTGTTTTCATCACCAAATAACATAGAAAAAATTGAAACAAAGAAAAAACAGAATCCGACAGTCACGGCGATTTTGATTAGAAATACAAGAATATGATAAGTTCGTTCCGCCGGCGATGAGCTGTCACTGATAAGATTTTTAGATCCCGCCTGATTAAGCTGGAGTTCCTGATAGAACTTCAAAAAAATTCCTCCTTTTTAAAATAATCCTCTTCTCATTCGTATCTAACAAAAAAAGCGGAGAATTAGCCTAAATTCTCCGCTTTTCGCTGCGTACAAACAAACTGTTTAAGATAGAAAAACAGTTAAATTGTGATAGATATAATATCAAAGATTCTGCCGTCTTGTCAACTAGTTTCAGATACCCTTCACAGAATATACAATTTTGCCGTTAACCATCGTCATAAGAACAGCCGTATCTCTAATGCAGTCTGGATCTATTTCAAAAAGATTTTGATCAAGCACAACCATATCTGCATATTTTCCAACGCTAAGTGTTCCTTTTACATTTTCCGTGAAAGATGCATAAGCACCCTCATATGTGAACATTCTGATTGCCTCTTCAAGTGTAACGCTGTTCTCCGGATACCACTCTTTGCCTGTATCAGGATTCTTTCTTGTAACAGCATACTGAAGGTTTGGAAGTATATCAAAAGGTTCAACTGGGCAGTCTGAGCCTCCGCTTTGATGTACACCCATGTCACAGAATCGTCTCCAGTTGTAGCTCTGTTTTGCTATTTCTGTACCAACACAATCATCAACAATGTTCATGTCGCTCTTAAGGAAGATTGGCTGAACATATGCCAAGATATTGTCCTCTTTGAATCTATCTTGCAGCCTTTCATCCATAATCTGGCAGTGAACAACTCCATGACGACAGTCAGGTCTTGGATTTTCATTCTGGATTTTGCGATACATATTTAAAGTCTGTTCAAGCGCCGCATCACCGATACAATGAACTGCAATCTGCATTCCCGCATCGTGAGCACGCTTCATGAGGCTATATGCTTTTTCGTCAGACATGTTAGCTGTACCGCATGTCTCAGGTGCATTTAAATATGGATTTCTCATCCATGCCGTATGTGCTCCCAAAGATCCATCTGCCATAAGCTTTAGCGGCCCTATCCTATACATACCATAATCATCACCTGTACAGTTTCCATTTTCAAGGAACTCATTAAGAGTTTCCTCTTCCCTTAATGAACACTGCTGATATATCCTAACAGGTAGTTCTCCGCTAGCTGCAAGATATTTGAACATGCTCATGATACTTTTTCCGCCATCTTCAAGATTTAAGATAAAATCATCTGTATGAATTTCTGTTATACCCTTTGATACAGCATATTCTGCACAGTTTATAATCATTCTCTTAAGATCCTCAAAGCTTGGTTCTGGCTGAGCATTCATATATAGTCCTTGTGTAGTTTCAAACAAAAATCCGTTAGGAGTTCCGTCTGGGAAAAATCCCATTTCGTATGATGTTTCTGACTCTTTTTCATTTAAAATGCCTATTACCTCAAGGCCTTTTGTGTTACACACACTTATATGTCCGCATGCTCTGCGGAAAACTATCGGATACTCACATGAGATGCTGTCTAGCTCTTTTCTTGTTGGAATAACCTTAACATCCCAGTAGTCCTGATTGAATCCTGTAGCAAACAGCCATTTTGATGTATCATCAATCTCCTTCATTTTTTCTTCGCACAACGCTTTTGCTTCGTCGAAGCTCTTTGTCTGTGTCAGATCAATTAAATCTGCCTGCTGTGCAACACCTAGAAAATGCATATGAGAATCAACAAATCCAGGTAATACAAACTTTCCTTCTAAATCTATAATTTCTGTATTCTCACAGGCAAGTGCTAGAATCTCTTCATCACAGCCCATTCTCATGATGATACCATTTTTCACTGCAAGTGCGCTGCATGTATTATAGGCATCATCAAGCGTATAAAAATTCCCGTTAAATAGAATTGTATCCATTACTTATTTTCTTCCTCCACAAAATACTTTCTTGGCACATTTCTATATACAATTTCTCCAACAATCATCGCAATGATACTTGGGATTACCCATGCAAAACCTGCTGAACCAAGTGGAATTAATGCAACAAAGTTCTTCAGCAGTGTGAATCCAGGGCAAACTAGAAGAATTGCATCAAATGCTCCAAAGATTAACGCAACTAGTGTTCCATACTTAAATGCTCCGTCATTTGGAAGCAGATGGTCAATCAGACCTAAGAATGTAAGCACAATAATAGCTGGATATCCTGCCATCATGATTGGCATAAACATACTGATAATTTTTGTAAGTCCTAATGTAGCAATTACAGGACATACAACACATACGATAATCAGCATCTGTCTGTATGTGATTTTTCCTTTAAATACAGTGCTGAAGAAGTCAGCAATTGATGTTGCAATTGTAATTGCAGTTGTCAGACAAGCAAGAGCCACAACAACAGCCATACAAGTCTGTCCTGTTCTTCCAAGAATCATGTCAATAATTCCTACAAGAAGAGGTCCCTGCTGTGTATCTGGCGGAAATACCGCACTTCCTGTTGCACCAATATATGTAAGCGCACCATAGATAGTTCCCATTACGATTACACATACAACACCTGTCATGTAGAGTACCTTCTTCTCGTCTGAACGGCTGTATCCTTTTTTTCTTACGGCAAACATGAAGATATTTGCACTCATAAGAGCAATAGAAAGGTCACCAATTACATAACCCTGGAACATAGCATTTGCAAATGGATTACTGATAGCCTGGCCTGTAGGCTCTCCAATAGGTGAAATAATACCTTTGATAAGAACTATTGCAAGAATTCCAACAAGAACTGGTGTCAGATACTTACCTACTCTATCAACTACAGCACCCTGATCCTTTGCAAGGAAATATACAATTGCAAAGAAAACGATAGCACTTACCCATGCTGGAACTGCAGGGAAAAGCGGCTGAATACCGATTTCGTGTGTAATCGCTGCAGCTCTAGGTAGCGTTGATCCCATAGAACCTACAATCCATCCTATAAAGCAGAAAACAGTATATACTTTTGGATGAATATGGTGTGACAGAATTCTAATATCACCACCGGCGTTGTTAACTGACCATATACCTGTTACAGGAAGTATCACTGCAGAAATAAGTAGTCCAATGGCACCCTGAACCCAGGCTTCACCTGACAACAATCCTACAGAAGGCGGAAATACCAGATTTCCCGCACCAAAGAACATTGCAAAAAGTGCAAGTCCTGTAAACAGTGAGTCTTTTAGCATTCTTTTGTTCATTTTTACTCTCCTCTTTTATAGCTAGAATATTTATAATTGCACTTTATTAAATAGCAATTTACATGCCAACATTTATTCTCAGAGTTTATCATTGAAAATTCAGGCTTTTTTTAAATTTAGCTTGACTCAAGCACTCAGCACTGTATAAAATATTATACAGTTACATGTATAATACGTTTTACATGTATAAATAATTTTACATGCAGGTGAAGATATGATAGACAAATACATCAATCAGATAATAAGTATGAACGTGCTTGCAGACTCTATCTGTATAATTGACAGCGGCGGATACATTCGCTACTTCAAAGTGTTTAGGGACAAGTCTACATTGCCGTTCCCTATATCAGAAAAAGAGCTACTTGGAAAGCATTTCATGGACGCTTTTATTGGAATAAACCCAGAAACGAGTACATTTTTAAAAGCGCTAAAAGGTGAAGCCACACTTAACCAGGTGGCTCACGAATGGGATATGCAAGGAAACAAAACCGCGCTAGTAGAATGTGTACACCCAATCGCACTCGATGGTGAAATTATAGGTGCCGCTTGTATTTCTAGAGCAGCAACCCTTGAGCATAACGCTTCGCTAGGATATATAAATATAAAATCTCAGAACAGTGAAAAACAAAATCTTTATCTGCTCTCGGACTTTATAGGTAACTCCGCGCCTATGATAAATCTAAAAAAGCAGATTCTGCATCTTGCAAAATTTAATACTAATGTCTTAATCTATGGGGAAACAGGAACCGGAAAAGAAATGGTTGCAGAAGCCATCCACGATCTTGGTATAAGAAAAAATAAGACATTTTACTCGCAAAACTGCGCTGCAATTCCTTCAAACCTACTAGAAAGCATTTTCTTTGGTACAGAAAAAGGCGTCTATACAGGTTCCATTGACAGAGCCGGTATCCTAGAGCAAGCTCAAGGCGGCACGGTCTTCTTTGATGAAATAAATTCTCTTGATATAGGAATGCAAGCAAAGCTTCTCAAGGTCCTAGAAGAAAAGAAAATAACAAGGCTTGGGTCAGATAAATGCACCAAAGTCGATTTTCGCGTAATTGCTGCAACAAACGAAGATCCTCTAGACTGTGTGCGTTCTGGCAAACTGCGTTCTGACCTTTTTTACAGACTTAGCGGCGTAATACTAGAAATACCTCCGCTTCGAAAAAGAAAAGAAGATATCCCTCTTCTCGTACACCATTTCATACAAAAATACAACAAAGACAATAATGAGAATATACTTGGAATTTCCGATGAAGTCAATCAGCTTTTCATGAACTATAACTGGCCTGGAAATGTAAGAGAATTAAAAAATGCCATAGAAAGCGCATGCATATTTACTACAACTTCAATGATTGAGCTTACAGATATTCCTGCTTATATCGCAGCAAAGCTGCAAAAATCAGAAGAGCAAGAATTACCGGCCTGCTATATTTCTTATGCCGGCGATACTTCTTTAACATTAAAAGAAGCCATGGATTCCTACGAAGAACAGTTTCTCAGAGCTCAGCTTGCTGAATGCTCAAACCATTCGCTTCTTGCAAAAAAGCTTAATGTTACACGACAGACACTTATAAACAAGCTAAAAAAATACAACCTATAAAAATCAATCCCCTGCCAGAATTGTCACCTGACAGGGGTATTTTTTTATTTATCCATATACATATCACAGCCTATCTCATGTGAATGTATTATTCCAACTGCCTGAAGATAGGAATAAATTATTGTGCTTCCAACAAACTTCATGCCTCTTTTTCTGAGATCTTTAGATATCACATCAGAAATCTCACTTGTAGTCTTTCCATACTCATATATGACATCTGGCCCTGTGAAATCTTTTAAATAATCATAAAAACTTCCTCGCTCTTTGACAATCTCGCGAAAAATCAATGCGTTTGCCACACTTGCCTCTATTTTCAAGCGGTTTCGAATTAAGCCTTTATCATTTCTAAGCTCTTCTTTTTTTCTGTCATCATAAGCACAGACCTTTTCAAGATCAAAGCCATCATAGGCCTCTCTGAAATTTTCTCTTTTGTTCAGAACGCACTCCCATGACAGCCCTGCCTGAAACGACTCAAGAATCAGCATCTCAAACAGGTACTTATCATCGGTTCTAAGTTTTCCCCACTCTTCATCGTGATACCTTACATATATTTCATTATTTTCATTACACCAGCTACACCTTCTCATTTACAAAATCCTTTCGACATCTGCCGGAATAAGCTGCTTCAGCGCACAATTTTCCCTGCCAGCACTCCAAAACTTTTCTAAAGGAAGATTCCACACCTGGCAAATAATGCTAGAGTTCATAGCACCATGCCCTACAATAAGTACATCCTTTCCATCCTCTACGAGAGGAAACACAGTGTCCTTCAGAAATGACCCTGTCCTTGCAAAGAGCTCCTCAAAAGTCTCCGCACCGCAAGGTACGTTCGTATATTTTTCTGGAGCATTGAAAAAATTATAGACTGGATTTTCCTCATCATCAAAATCGATAATCTTTCCCTCAGCTTCGCCAAAACACATCTCTACAAGGCGCTCATCAAAAACCACAGGAATATCTCTTCCTTCAAGAAGAATTTCGCAAGTTTCCTTTGCTCGTACAAGCGGTGAACAGTAGCAAATATCGAAATGAATATCACTGTACTTTCTCCTAGCCTCTCTTGCCATCCCTCGTCCATTTTCATTCAGCGGTATATCTGTCCTCCCTTGCATTCTGCGTTCAGAGTTCCAGTCAGTTCTTCCATGCCTCATTATATATAGCATCTATTCCTCCCATTTTAAATTTTGTTTCGAAAACATCCTAAACTTAACTGTAGGTATCCCTAAGTACTACTTTCTATTATTTTTTATGCATATCATATAAAAAACAACTGCCAGCACCTGAGCTGCTACAGATACCATAACCATATATGAAACCTTCACATCATAAAGATATCCCATTAACCAGCTTCCAAGAAACCATGCAATACCAAATCCTGTTTCAAAAATTCCAAACCCTGTACTTCTCATATTCCTTGGAATTATACTGCTTACAGCTGCCTTCATAATGCTCTCCTGGGCACCCATGCCAATTCCCCAAAGAACAATACCGGTCATAATGAATCCTGGACTTTCTGACATAAAAACGAATGCAGAAAATGTCATACTGCATATTGTCGAAACTACTAGTGCCTTCAGCCCAATTTTATCAAAGAGCCATCCGAAGAACAAAGCTGCGAAAGCGTCAACTGCCATTGCTATTGCATAAAGTATGCTAAGCATCTCTGCAGGGAAAGCTCCTGTCTTTGCCGCATGAAGAGTAATAAGCGTAAAATCAGCAAAACCAAAGGCAAATAGGCATATTGCAACCATATAGATGGCAAAAGAACTATTAAAGTGAAATTCTGTAGAAGCCTCACTTTCCTCAGCCTCAAACATTTCTGGTTTTGGATATTTGAATCTAGAAAATACAACAAGTCCAACAGTTATAAGAGCTGGTATTCCAAGCACAGCAAAGCAAAGTCTATATGTAGAAAATAGATGACTTGTTCCCTTTATAAGTCCTATGATAAAAATCATTACAGGTCCAAGAAAAGCCCCTAGCTGGTCCAAAAACTCCTGATATGCAAATCCTTTTCCCACTCCTACTTCGCTTGCTGCAAAGCTTACAAGGGTGTTCTTTGCAGGTTTTTTTATTGCTTTTCCTATTCTCTCTGTTACAACTAGTCCGCAAGCTAAAATCCATCCATTTTCTGGAACTAGAGCAAGAGCCGGAATCGCAAGGACCTGAAGAGCATAACCTGCAATTACAAGAGTCCAATATTTCTTGGTCTTATCTGCAATTACACCAAAGATAAGTCTCAGTGAATAGCCGCAAAGCTCCCCTATACCTGAAACAAATCCGATGACAGCTGCTGACGCCCCTGCCAAATTCAGATACTCACCAAGTATGCTTCGTGCACCTTCATGGGTCATATCAGAAAACATGCTGACAATGCCCATCATAAATATGAAAGCCATAGCCCCTGTGGCTAGCTTTCCTTTCTCTAACTTCTTTTTTCCCATTTTATTTCCCCCGTGTCTTAATTAGAATATATTTTTTCTATTAATACGATTTCATTATATTACACTGGCCTAAAATAGTCTATTCAGAAAATAACAAAAGCAGGTAACCAAAGTCTTATGTGATGATTTTCTGCAAATTACAGTAAATCTCAGCGGTCTTTGATTACCCGTATAAAAGTGGCTAATTAAGTGTTTTACTAGTTTTTCTTCATTCTTCGTATAGCGTATACAGCTGCAAGCGTTGCTGCAATCATAGTCATATAAACTGCTATATCTGAGGAATCTCCTGTCTGAATGTTTTCTGAATCGGTCTTGTCTGTGCTCTGATCTATACCATGATTCTGGTCCTGACCCTGATTCTGATTATTGCCCTGGCTTTGGTTTCCATCCTGATTCTGATCTTGGCCCTGATCCTGTCCACCGTTTCCATCTTCTCCATCGCCGCCATCAGGAATAGTTCCTTCAAACACGATTGTTGTGTTGTTGTCCTGAGCGTAGTTAGTGTCATAAGCCATTGAATATCCTACTTTGTAAGCAAAATCATTTACACCTGCATAGATATTTTCTGGAATAAGTGATGCGATATCGATAAGCTTAAGCACATCCGCACCGTTTTTGATCATATTTGCTACAGTTGATACTGCAACTCCTGTTGCAATTGAGTTGTTTCCCTTATCTATTGAACCCTTTAGGTCAATATTTACCTTTTCGAGAACTGATGAAAGAGCCCCCATAGTCTGTGAGTCATTCTTTAGTACATTCTTCAGAGTTTCTCCTAGAAGATTTTCATTTCCAAGCTTTACTAGAGCATCCTGAAGCCATTTTGGTGCATTTTCCTCTCCTGCAAGATGTCCCTGATAAATCTCATTTACGATGTCAAATACTGTATGCTCTCCATCAACGGATGCAGTCAGTAGCTCTTCTACAGCTTTGTTTACAATTCCGTAAACAGTGCTTTTGTCTGCGAGAATTTTTTCATCAGCCTGAGTTAGAAGGCTTCCAACAAGCGCCTTTGCTTTGTCGTATGTCATATAAATTTCGATTGGATCAAAGAGGCCCGCTGGGGAAGGAACGTTTTCCTGTGCCTTTAGCTCTGCTTTGATGTCATTCATAACTTCCTCTGGAAGATCAAAGGTTTCTACGCTTCCGTCAGTCTTTGTTAATACTGCGCGGTCTGATAATTCTTCTGCGCTAAATGTTTTTGCAGAATCTGTGTCCTGACTAATTTTTATCTGAGCAGCCTCTGCATCATAATAAACTTTTAGCTTTATGCCTGAAACATCAAGTGACCATCCTTCTTCCTTTGTCTTTGGAAGCATGTTTACTGCTAGTGATGTTAAATCTGCGTCAACGTTTTCTGGGCTTTGGCTTCCTGTAATCTGAGCTAAAATAGTTCTGATTCCACCGTTTGCGTTTATGTTGTCAATCGCAGGTCCAAGAAGCTGCTGAGTCAGCATAGTCTGAACAACTTCTACAGAAAGTGTGTGCTTCTTTCCGTACTCTGTAAGATCTGTTATCTGCTGTCCGGTTTCACTATCCGTGTAATTTATCGATTTTATCAGCTTTGTTGCTACGTCATATTCTGCGCCGATTCCATCTACGCCGTGGCGATTTGTAATATTTACAATTCTTGTTGGTGATGGATATGTTACAAGTGAACCTGTCTCGATATCGTACAGAACATTTCCTGCTTCTGATTTATATTCTGCAATATCATTTGCATGCATGTGCCCTGAGAATACATTGTTTACGCCGGCATCTGCATATATCTGCTGAACTGTCTTGTAGTTATCAACTAGGTAGTCTGCCATTACCTGAGGCTCTTCGCTGAAGTGTTCGATTACACCGTGATGCTGCATGACCATAACAACATCGCCTTTTGCTTTTGCCTCTTTTGATTTTTCGTCAATCCATTTCAGTAAATTCTCTGAGATAACTCCACCTGTCTCCTGAAGGTCCTGGTCTGAGCTTGTCTGGTCAGAGCTATATTTACCTGAGTCTACAGCAATTAGTGTAAATCCCTCTGCTGGATGAGCTACATATGAAAGGCATCCACCTTTGTATGTTTCTGAGTATAGTTCGGAGTCAGAACCGTATCCGAAATCCTTATAAATCTCCTTGAATTCTTCAGTTGTAGTACGATCCGCATCTACAGCCTTTCCTGATGAATAATCTTTTCCGTTTGGATTGTTGATATCGTGATTTCCGTTGATTACATAGATATCTGTATCAACTCCCTTTGCCTTAAGCTTTTTCTTCGCATCCTTGAGTTTTGATGCGAAAGCTTCATGGTTTACCTGTTCTCCATCCTTTGTAAGGTCTCCGCTTACAACGATAACGTCAACCTCGTCTTTGACCATCTGATCAAGAGCACTATCTGTAATAGCCTCACTTTCTCTGAACATTTTTCTGTCAGAATTCATAGCTGTTGTAAAGTCCTCGCAGTCACTGTAAAGACTTTCAGAAAAATAGTGAGTGTCTGATAAAACTCCAATTTTTAGCTTGTCAGGCTTCACGTCTGATGTAGATGCAAATACGGGCATGCTTCCCATAACCATAGAAAGTCCAAGTACCGCAGCACATAATCTTTTCCCTTTTTTACCCATTTAAAATTTCCTTTCATTCAAAATACAATTTCTAAAAAAATTTTACCGGCGTAATGTTAAATCGGAAACCACAGTAATGAAAAATCTATGTAAAACAAAATTTTTTAACTTTTTTGTTTTTTTATATTGACAAATTTAAGATTACGTATAAAATGAACATTGTTCAGATTGAGCATCAGTTATCTGATTTAGAAATTTATCTGAATGCAAATAGAAAGGACGAAAACATTGAACACAGTTGTAACATCAAAAGAAGAAATTCTCAAGGTAAGCAGACGGCTTATCCAGATACAGGGAAAAAATGCGATAAATATCAGAAACGTAGCAAGAGAATGTGGAATATCAGTCGGATCCATCTACAATTACTTTGGTAACAAATCTGATTTAATAACAGAAACAGTCTCAAGCGTATGGCAAGACATCTTTATGTTTCCTGAGGAAGGCTTTCCTTCAGACAGCTTTACAGGATGCATAGAGTGGGCCTTCGAAAGTCTAAAAAAAGGCGAAGAAAAATATCCAGGCTTTTTCAGCCTGCACTCCCTCGTCTTTGCAGGCTCCGAAAAATCAGAAGGTCACAAGCTGATGATTCAGTCATGGAACCACATGAAAGCAGCTTTTATGGCAGTACTAAGACAAGATCCGAACGTTTCTAAGGATGCTTTTGATGAAAGCTTCACAGAAGAAGACTTTGCAGGTACAATATTCTCTCTTATGATTGCAGCCCTCGTTCAGAAGGACTACAATCCAGCACATATTATAAACTTAGTTAACAGACTGATTTATCAAAAGTCAGCCAGATAGCAATAGCATACTTACGGATACTGTGGAATCTAGCATAATCTACGGTCATCCGTTTTATATAAATCTAAACTGAACAGAGTTCATAAACAGAAAAGGGGGACATTATGAAAGTAAAAAAATCAACACTACTTCTAATTGCTTGTATCGTATGGGCAGCAGCCGGATTTAACATCCTAAGAATCGGCATAATCGAATATCCTCCATACGTTACACCACTAAATATCATTCTATCGGTAGTAGTCTTTTCAGTTTTCCAGATTTTCATATTTGGAAAGCTTGTAAATAAACACACTCACAGAATCGTAAGCTATGAGGAGGAGCTACATTTCTTCATGAAATTCTTTGATGTAAAATCCTTCATAATCATGGCTGTTATGATGAGCGGCGGAATCTGGCTTAGAAGCACTTCTTTCGTTTCACCAAGATTCATCGCTGTATTCTATTCTGGACTTGGAGCATCACTTCTTCTTGCTGGAATACTGTTTGGTGTTAACTTTTACAAACATATAAAGGAAAAATAGAAAGGAAATTTTTTATGCAGGCTATAGTAGAAACATTATTTGACGCGGTTTACCTGATTTCAGTAATCGCAATCGGTATCGTGATGATCGTAAAAAGCAAAGGCAACAAAGAATATCGTCTATTCGGTATCATGGCAGTTGTTCTCGGAGCAGGAGATTCATTCCATCTGATCCCAAGAGCTGTTGCACTTTGCACAACAGGACTAGAGAACTTCACAGTTGCACTTGGTACAGGTAAGTTTATCACTTCCATCACAATGACTGTATTCTATATCGTTCTATACTATGTATGGAGAACACGTTATAACGTAACAGACAGAAAATCAGTAACAGCATTAGTTTATGTGCTTTCCGCACTTAGAATAATCCTTTGCCTATTCCCTCAGAACATGTGGCTGAGTGCAGTAGCTCCGCTTTCATGGGGAATCTACAGAAACATTCCATTCGCTCTTCTAGGACTTCTAATTATCGTTCTGTTCTACAAGAGTGCTCGTGAAACTAACGACAGAGACTTCAGAAACATGTGGCTTACAATCGTTCTAAGCTTCGGCTTCTACATTCCTGTTGTTTTATGGGCTGATACAATCCCTATGATTGGAATGCTTATGATACCAAAGACTCTTGCTTATGTATGGACAGTTCTAATCGGTTACAAGGCAATGAAAAAGTCAAGCAGCGCAGCAAAATAAAAGCTGCTTTAAATAAATCCCAGCCACCCGCAGCTGAATCTATCAGAAGGCGGCGGCTAATAATCAAATCATATCAAATCACACTTATGGAAAAGCACCGCCGAAAAATAACGGCGGTGCTTTTTCTAAAATTTGACATGCTACACAATCTCAATATATACTGTTAGAAGATGTCTGCCTTACCTCAGACAAGTTTATTTTTTAAGGGGAAAATTATGAGTATTAATCAAAATGAAATTCAGATGTCCGAGTCTTTTCTGACCGCTGCATTTCTATCAGTTTCAGGGGGCCTTCAGGACGCATATACATATATATCTCGCGGCAGCGTTTTTGCTAATGCCCAAACAGGAAACATAGTACTTCTATGCCACTATATCTGCGAAACAAATCTTGCAGCTGCCATAAGCTATCTAATACCTCTAGTGTTTTTCGCCCTTGGTGTTGCTACTGCAGAATACATCCATCAGAAATATCAGATGACCGAGCAACTCCACTGGCGACAGCTTATTCTTATCATAGAAATATTTCTTCTTTTTGGAGTAGGATTCATGCCAGCAAGTTTTAATGTCATCGCCAATGCAATTGTATCGTTTTCTTGCGCTATGCAAGTTCAAGCATTCAGAAAAGTGAACAGCTACGCCTATGCAAGCACTATGTGCATCGGTAACATGAGAAGTGGTATGGAATCTCTGTGCAAATATCAGATGACTAAAGACAAAGCCGCTTTGCACAAATCTATGCACTATTTCGGTATAATCTTTCTCTTTGGACTTGGAGCAGCAATTGGAAGCAGGCTAATAAACTACTTCGGAATGCGCTCAATATGGGCATCATGCATACTTCTTCTCGTGAGCTTTTCTCTAATGTTTATCAAGGGTGACTCCATTGAAGACACAGATCGAGAATAATATTAAATATTATGCAAAAAAGCGTGACTCTTATTTTGAGCACGCTTTATTTCTTATCAAACTTTAATCTTTTCGTATGCGAACAAAGCCGCCCCTAGCGCACCGCAAACTTGCGCCTCATCACAAATATAAAGCTCTGTCCTAAGCTTTTCCTCCAGTGCTAAAGTAACACCTTTGTTTCTTGCAACTCCACCAGTCATCATATACGTGCCGCAGTTTTTTTCACCAAGTCTTGCGGCAAGTGCCCCAACCTTAGATGCAACAGACACATTAAGTCCGTGAATAATATCTGCCACATCCTTATTCTGAGCAACGAGAGAGACCACCTCAGATTCCGCAAATACTGTGCACATGCTCGAAATCACGATATTTTCTTTCCATTCTAGGCCTTCTTTGCTCATCTCCTCTAGAGATATTCCAAGGGTACGCGCCATCATCTCAAGAAATCGTCCCGTTCCTGCTGCACATTTGTCATTCATCAAGAAATTCTTAACCGCCCCATTTTCGTCAATGCTGATAGCCTTTATATCCTGACCGCCGATATCTATAACCGTGCGCACATCCGGGTTCAGATAATGAGCCCCTTTTGCATGGCATGTAATCTCCGTAATGCTATCATCACTACTTTCGATGTATTCTCTTCCATATCCGGTTGTAACAATGCGCACAATATCATCCTTCGAAATACCTGCTTTCTCCACAGCCATATCTAGGCTTTTTTCCGCACTTATCAAAGCGCCTCCTCCAGTTGGAATAATTATTGAAGATTTTATCTTCCCATCTTTATCAAGAATAACAACGTCTGTACTTGTAGAACCGCTGTCAATACCAGCTACATAATAATCCCCTGATTTCATTTTTATCTTAGCCTCCTCGCTAATTTCTTTTGGTGTGCTCATGCCATCTGTGCAATCTGTTGTCTCTGCAAAAGCCTGCACTCTCGTAAGAAGCTGCCCTGCACTCTGTTTTGTAAAATCAGTCTCTATTTTCAAAAGAGGAGCTTTGATGCTGTTTTTGATGCTCGCATATTCGAACCCATAATAATCGCAAAATTTAATCGTATGATAAATAATTCCCCTAAGATCTGGATCAATATAAAGGTCTCTTCGACCTTCACTTCTATTCATGCGAAAACACGGCATCTGAGATAGAAGCTCATCTGCATAGGCAAAAAAAATAATTTTCTCATCTGTTTCTGTAAACTCTCCCTGTAGCGGCGATATACGCCTTGCTCCTGTGCATGTCAGATTTTTTACATCCATCCCGATGTTATCCATAATCATCTTTTCAAGCTCTCCGCTAACGCGAACTCCAAGCACACCGATATACGGCTTTCTATTTTCTTCCTCGCAAAAAAAAGAGTTAAGAAACGCTGATTTATCAAAGCATCTGCCAGAAAACTTCTCATAAATCTCTTTTAAACGAAAAATTTCATGAGCAAGCTTCGCCTTTGCACATTCACTATCATCGTGAGGCATATCGAGCATATACAAAAAATCACACTTTCCTGTACTTTTTACAATATCGTATACCCTTCTCATCGAATCACAGCAGTTCACAATAACGAGCTGCTTTGTTTTCCCCTCCAAAACAGCCTGTATTACAGACTTTCCAAATCCACATAAATTTGCATGAGCAATCCGATCCGCGAGCTCAAAGTTTCCTGGCATCTCCTCAAGAACTTCGCATTCCTCACCAAAACCACTAAACAATTCCAGCGGCGTGTATTTACATACATAATGTATCATAATCCCTTTCCCTTTCTAGTGCGTATTTGACCTAACACCTACACCCATGGTCTGGGCATAAATTGCCTACGCTACTCAAGCATCTCCAAAAATGCCTGAAGTCTCGTCGCCACCTGCCCATCGCTTGTATTTGCAGGGTTACATCCATCTCCATCTAGTATCATAGTCGGAAAACCTGCATTTTCCATCGCATCTTTTATTAGACCTGATGCGCCTATAGTATTTTTGCATCCCCAGTGAGCGAACAAAACGCCTCCGTCGGCTCCTGTCAGCTCTGCAAGTTCTATATCTTTCTCAATTCTCTCTGTAACACTGCCGTTATATATGCAGTAGACCATTTTTTCCGCAAGTGCTTCATATGGATCATCGGACTTCATTTGCTGAAATCCATCGACAACAAAATCACATGCCGTAATATGAATCTCTGAGCTTCCGTTAAAAATATCTTTAACCGGATTTTGCAGAAACGGCATCATATGCATCCACAAGATTCTCTTTGATTCTGCCTCAGGCGTATTCTCTACATCCTCAAGAAGCAATTTCGTATATTTCACAGATTCCGGAGCCCCTGCAAGAAGATGACACATAAAGAGTGCATAAAGCTCGTTTGTAAGAGTAGATATAGGATTTCTACGTTTACGCAAAGACAGTTGACGCCTGTAATACTCAGCAGCTTCCTTGCTTCTGCAAACCACCTCTTTTACAGACTCCTCATCTATCTTTTTTTTGCTCACATCCTCTAGAAACGTTTTAAGCTCCCTAAGCTGACTTGCCACATACAGGACAGATTCCCTACTCTTCTCATATGGCACATCTATATAAAATCCAGGAATATTGTACTTATCCTTTAGATAAGGGAACGTCATCATATTCCCATCACAAGCCAAATTAGTATATATTGTGCATTTCGGCTCCGGTACAAGCCCGGTCAAAGCTGCTCCGAGAAATACTCTATGATATGAGCACATCGTCTCCGGAAATCCCTCTTTTTCCGTCTGCGCAAGAAACGCCTGCTCGCATTTTGTTCCTGCAAGAAAGCAAGACATCGCCTCAACAGAATACGGCGTAATACCTGCTGCTGTCAAAAGCTCCCCTGGAGTAAATATACTTACAAGTGCTGCATCATCTGGCCTTGCAAGAGCTTTGATTATATTATGCATAACAATCCTGGCAACGTACTGGCCAGAAGCCGGAAGGCTTTTATCTGGAAAAAACTTAAGCTTCTTTTCTTGAAGGCGATATCCTGTCAAAAGCAGTCTCCTCGCATTTTGCGGATCTACCAATGCCTTCGCTCCGACCATCTCACCAAACTTTTTTATAAAATCCAATCCCGCACATCCCTTCAAAATTTAATTCATATTTTCTTGTGAACTCTTGTAATTAACTATTTTCAGAAATCCACTTCTTTGAACAAGCAAACAATATTTCTGACATCAAAGTGAACTCTACTTTTCTTCCATTCTTCAAAAGGGCTTCCTTTGATCGATGTGGTGTCATTGCAAAGCTTAAACAAGTCAGATGGCTCCCAATGCAGTATTGTTCCAGCCTCAATGTATCAAATAACTTTTTCAAAGAATTGTTATTTTTTTTAAATTACTTCTCCGTTTTCATCTAAAAGATATATTTCATAAACAGTTCCTATCTGCAATGGATTGCTATCCTTTACATCACCATCAAATACAATAGCTATCATCTCATTTAGAATATTTAATTGTAATTTTATTCTATGATACTAGTTGTTGTATCTCCACACACCATATCAATACAAACATTTACATCAATATAGTTTTTCATCACTTTTTTTCGTCCGCCATTTCCATCATCTAAAAAGACAATATGCTTATAAAACTGCTTAAAATGGAGGATTTTGACTACTTCCGTCTTTGTAGCAACGCTATGCACTCGACTGTATGTTGCCCGTCCCGAGAATTTTCCTCGCGGACGTACTCCGTGGTC
>CAUWFN010000011.1:0-81823 GCA_963558075.1 uncultured Clostridia bacterium
GGCATTCAAAAAAATTACGGGAGGACAATTTAAATGGAACATTCAAACTCTAAAGGACAGTGGGGAAGCAAGTTTGGCTTCCTGATGGCCGCTGTAGGTTCTGCGGTTGGCCTGGGGAATCTGTGGGGATTCCCATACAAAATGGGTAAAGGTGGCGGATTCGCATTCTTACTTATATACGTTGCACTTGTAGTACTTGTAGGAGTTGTTACACTTCTTGCAGAACTTTCTCTTGGACGTAAATCAGGAAAAGGCGTAATCGGCGCATACCAGTCACTTGGCAGCAAATATACAATCATTGGATGGTTCGGCTGGATTTCACCACTTCTTATCTTAGGCTTCTACTCAATGCTTGGCGGATACTGCATCAAATATGCAATCGCAAACATCGGAGACCTATTCAATGCTAGCTGGGGCGTAGGCGGAATGGAAAGTGGAGCTTTCTTCACAGAATTCTACACAGATCAGCTTCAGACAGTAGTATTCACAGTTATATTCGTTGCACTAACAATTTTGATTGTTAGAAACGGCGTATCAGAAGGTATAGAAAAGTTTTCAGGAATTGCGATGCCTACACTTTTCGTAATGCTTTTAATCGTAATCATCAGAAGCGTTACACTTCCAGGTGCAGAAGCAGGTCTTGAATTCGTATTCAAACCAAACTTCGACGTATTCAAAGGTTCAGGCTGGATAAACGTACTTGCACTTGCAGGTGGCCAGATGTTCTTCTCAGTTTCACTTGGCATGGGCATCATGGTAACATACGGATCATATATGAAAAAGTCAGATAACCTGACAGAAAGCGCACTAATCATTCCTTTTGCTGATACTGTAATCGCAATCATGGCTTCTATGGCAATCATGCCTGCAGTATTTGCATCAGGTCAGAGCCCTACACAGGGACCTGGACTTCTGTTCATCACACTTCAGACAGTATTCCAGGCAATGGGTAAGATAGGACCAATCTTCGGATTCCTGTTCTACACACTAGTATTTATAGCAGCAATCACATCATCCATCTCACTGACAGAAGCAGTAGGCTCAACACTGATGGATAAACTAGAAAACAAAGGCAAGAAAGCCGACAGAAAGAAGATTACTCTTGCAGTTGGAATCTTCACAATGCTAGAAGGCTCATTCGTAGCACTAGACGGACTTGGAAGCCACGGTTTCCCTCAGATCTTCGGACAGTCAACATGGCTTGACTCCTTCGACCTTGTTTCAGAAGGACTTCTGATGCCAATCGGAGCACTAGCAACTGCAATAATCTTCGGATGGATTAAACCTGAATATCTATACGATGAAATTTCAAATGGAAATGGTAGCAGCTTCAAAATTAGAAAGTACTTCCATATTTGCATCAAATGGATTGTTCCACCAATCATGATCCTAGTACTTCTTGGACAGATTGATACATTCTTCAAATTAGGATGGTTCTCATAATATAATTTCTACATACTTAACCTTTTTGATTCCTGCTTTCCAATCCGGCAGGGAACAAAACAAAGAGGCTGACCGAATCATATACCGCTTGATTCGATCAGCCTCTTTAATTTCTCTTTAAATATAATATTTTTATAATTCTCGTCTTCCTTCCATGGCCTTGAGAAGTGTGACCTCATCTGCATACTCAAGATCTCCACCTACAGGAATACCGTTTGCTATTCTGCTGATTTTGATTCCAGACGGCTTAAGCAGTCTTGCAATGTACATAGCCGTAGCCTCTCCTTCTATATTAGGATTTGTTGCCACAATTACCTCGTTTACATTACTGTTCTGAAGACGCACGATTAACTGTTTTAGGTTGATATCCTCAGGTCCAATTCCTTCCATAGGAGAAATTGCCCCATGAAGCACATGATAAAGCCCATCAAATTCTTTGATACGCTCCATTGCAATTACGTCCTTAGGATTTTCCACAACACAAATAACATCCTGTCTTCTAGTTTTATCTGTACAAATAGCACATGGATCTTCTTCTGTAAGGTTTCCGCATACAGAACAGTATTTCATTTTTTTCTTCGCTGACACCATCGCATCAGCAATACCGCTTACTTCCTTCTCATCCATCGAAAGAATATGAAACGCAAGTCTTTGAGCTGTTTTGCCACCTATTCCAGGAAGCTTAGAAAGCTCGTTTATCAGTCTTGCTAGGGGCGCGGGATACTGCCTCATTATAGCAGCCCCGGAATATTAAGTCCGCCTGTAAGCTGGCTCATACCCTCATTAGAAGCCTCATCAACCTGACGCATAGCTTCGTTTACAGCAGCCATGATAAGGTCCTGAAGCATTTCTACATCATCAGGATCAACAACTTCTTTGTCGATATCCATTGATATAAGCTCTTTCTTACCGTTTGCAGTTACAGAAACCGCTCCACCACCTGCTGTAGCAGTAAATTCCTTTTCTTCAAGTTCAGCCTGCATCTGCTCCATCTGTCTTTGCATAGCCTGAACCTGCTGAAGCTGCTTCTGCATATTTCCTCCGCCGCCACCTGTCTTAGGGCGTTTACCGGCTTTCATTCCTCTTCCCATTTCTTTTTCCTCCTAAATAAATTATGTTTTAAACCTAATTATCTTATTTTTACATCAAAGCCCCATTCATCCTTTATTTCACGGGCAACATCTGATGCATTTTCCTCGCTCGTTTCCTGCGTTTGACTGACAACCTTAAAATTCACAAAACCGTGAATTCCGCTCTCTTCCTCTATGAGGTCTGCTATGAGCTCTCTGTCAGGCTCTATTATTGCAAGTGCATAATCTGCACGTAGCGACACTCTTATGTCTTTTTCGCTGAGATGAAGCAGCGCGCTTCCCTGAAGTGCCACAAACAGGCTCGGTTTTGTTTCCATCGCCCTGTTCATAACCCTCTTCCACATTTCATCGAGCTCTTCATCTGTAAATTCAGATGCGCTCGATGCTATAGCTGCAAGCTTTTGCATATATTCCTCCGAAAAGCCTTCAGCCTTATCATTTTCTTTATTTTCAAAAGCCTGCGTATCGCCTTCATCATAGTCCTTTTCATCGCCAAATGGCGAATTATTTACCCCGTTTTCTAGCTCATCCGGAATAGGATAAAACTCTTCTACTTCGCCAGTTTCATCATATCCCTGCTCGAAAATTTCAGCTTGCCCCATTATAGCAGCCCAGCGATCATCCAAAGGCTCAGCTTGCTTTGCATTACCATTTTCCAAGGACTTATCAATAGGTGCACCGCCTGCGCTATTAGAGCTTGCTTTCTGAGGGTTCACATCCTGCTTAACCTCGTGCGGACTTTTAGCTCCCCCGCCTGCTCCTTGCATCTTTTCGTATCTATGCTTTGGAATTTGAGAGTAATCGTCATTTAGCCCGCTTGCCAAAGTTACAATAGCAAGCTCCATCAGAATTCTAGGCTGAGTCGAATACTTCGCATCGTTTATTGTCTTTGATAATGTCACTATGCCGAGATTAATCTCATCTAGGTCAATCCTGCTACTCTGAGATTTTAGGCGCTCGATATTTTCTCCGGACATATTAAGCATATTCTCCGGATGCTGTATGAATTTTGTAATCAAAAGGCTTCTGTAATGAGCAAGCCAGTCAGAAAGAAGAAGTTTCGGATCTTTTCCGTCAGCTATTACATCATTTAGAAGCGTAAGGCCTTCAGCCGCATTGTGCAAAAGAACCTTTTCTGTCAAATCTATGAAGAAATCCTGAGAAACAGCTCCTAGAAATTCCAAAACCATGTCCCTTGTTATATGCTCATCGCCACCTGCAAGGCACTGTTCAAGAAGAGAAAGTCCATCTCTAACAGAGCCATCTGCGTTAGATGCAAGAAGTCTAATTGCCTCTTCATCCATGGCTACATTACGCTTTTCACAGATTTCCATCATCTTTTCCATGATCAAATTTTCTGGCACTCTCTTAAAATCAAAGCGTATGCACCTTGATAAAATAGTCTGCGGTATTCTCTGTGGGTCTGTCGTCGCAAGTATAAAAATAACATGCTCCGGCGGCTCCTCCAGCGTTTTCAGAAAAGCGTTGAAGGCAGAATTCGACAGCATGTGGACCTCGTCTATTATATAGATCTTTTTTCTGCTCACTGCCGGCGGATAATTTACGCTGTCTCTAAGATCTCTGATATAATCAACACCATTGTTAGATGCAGCATCGACCTCTACAAGGTCAATAAAATTTCCCTGCTGTATGGCTCTGCAATTTTCGCATACTCCGCAGGGTCTTTCGCCTTCGCTTGTACAGTTTACGCCTTTTGCAAGAAGTCTGGCTAAAGTCGTCTTACCTGTTCCTCTAGTTCCGCAAAACAGATACGCGTGAGCAACCTTGTCATTTTTCAGCTGATTTTTTATTACACGGACAATATGTTCCTGACCTATTACCTCTGATAAGGTTTCTGGTCTTTCTGTTCTGTATAACGCTTTGTACAACCTTCTCCCCAGCCTTTCTGTAAAATTAAAAACCGCCCTTTAATAGCTCCGCAAACGCAGGAAAAGGCTTATCTGCGGCACATAGAAAAATCCGCTTATTGCTGCTTCCTTCCGGACCTGACAAGGTTCACGGCATCCCATTGCGCAGGACCCAAGCCGTTGTCGACGGAGCTATTAAAGGGCGTGTATTAAATATGCCCTTATATTATACTATTTTCCAATAGCTTTGTAAAGTTCATCTTCTGCTGGCGGATCAATTTTTTCAATTGTTCCGTCGCTTTTTATCATCTTAAGACCGAAATCCTTATCTTTGATTTCTCCTATGCAGCTTACCTCAATTCCACTTTCTGTTAAGGCTGCCATTAGCTCGTCTTTTTTATCTGCATGGACGATTATGAGAAGACATCCGCTTGATATAAAGCGTTTCCAATCTATATCATATTTTTCTGCGATCTTAAGAGTGACAGGGTCAACAGAAATATCATCTTCCCTTATTTCTGCACCTAGACCGCTGATTCTGCACATTTCCCAGACAGCTCCTAGTATTCCGCCCTCTGTTACATCATGCATTCCAGCAGTACCTATCTTGCCTGCAATCACGCCTTCTTTGATTACGCTTACTGAATCTAGCATTTTCTTTGCATATGCGATTTCTTCGGCTGTTAGAATGTCTAATAGCTCATCTTCTAAATCGCTTGCAATGATTCCACTACCTTCAAGGCCTGCTTTTTTTGTCATAAGAACATAGTCTCCAGAAACCATGTCTGTAGCCTTCTGGAACTTTCCGCTTTCACATCTTCCAAAAGCAGTAGACACGATAACAGGCTGATTTACCGCCTTTGTTATTTCTGTATGTCCTCCGATTATTTCAACCCCTGCTGCTTCTGAAGCTTCACCCGCCTGCTTCATTATCGTCTCTATCTCTTCTGCCGAGGTCCCTTCTGGAAGCATTAGTGCAAGTGTTATTGCAAGAGGCTCTATTCCGTTACTTGCTATATCATTGCACGAAATGTGAATCGCAAGTCGCCCGATATCGTTTACAGAGGCTGTGATTGGATCTGTAGAAACCACACAATCGTAGTCGCCGTAATCGACAACTGCGCAGTCCTCTCCGACACCGGCTCTTACGCGAACCTCGTCCCTTTTGAATTTTATATTATCTATTACTATTTTCTGCAATAGATTACTGTCTAATTTTCCTACCTTCAGCATAAAATTTCCCTTTCATAAATCCCGAAAAACATCTACAGTACAGCTTTTGCTTCAAGCCAGCTTCTGATTGTTTCCTCATCTATAATCGGAACGCCAAGCTCTGCAGCTTTTTTGTTTTTGCCTGATGTTGATGTAACATCGTTGTTTATCAAATATGATGTTTTCCCGCTAACAGATCCGGAAACCTTACCTCCGGCCTGCTCAATAAGTTTTTTCAGTTCATTTCTATTTTCGTAATGGTTTAAAGAACCTGTGATTACAAATATCAAAGAGTCTAAGAATGTATCGTTTTCCTCAAATGACTCATCTAAATTAACCTCTGCAAGAAGGTCATCTACAGACGCTTTGTTCTCCACATCGCCAAAATACGAAACATAGTTTTCGGCCATTATATCGCCTATTCCGTCAATCTCTATCAGCTCTTCTGCCGTCAGAGCCTGCATTTTAGCAAAGCTGTTTCTGCATGCTTTTGCAATCAGATTTGCGTTTGCTACCCCGATTCCGGAAACGCCAAGTGCATATAGCAGTCTTGCTGGCGAAGTGTTTCTTGCCTTTTCTATTGAACTACACATATTATCAAAGGATTTCTCCCCAAAGCCTTCCATCGAGGTAATTTCCGCTTTGTGATTTTTTAGCTTAAACAGGTCTGCAAACTCATGCACAAGACCTTTTGCTATAAGCTTTTCTATAGTCATCTCCGAAAGCCCATCTATATTCATAGCATCTCTTGAAACAAAGAGGGTAAAGCCTTTGATTTTCTTTGCTACGCATTTTTTATTATGACATACGAGAGTTTTGACACCATTATCATTTCTGATTTCAGCGGGATTTCCGCATACAGGACACATCTTCGGAATTTCAAGATTACTGCTCTTTGTGAGGTTACTTGCAATCTGAGGAATAATCATATTCGCCTTGTAGACCTCTACAGTATCGCCTATGCCAAGCTCAAGCTCTTCTATGATACTTATATTATGCAAAGACGCGCGGCTTACGGTCGTTCCCTCAAGCTCCACCGAATCGAAAATCGCCACAGGATTAATCAGTCCAGTTCTCGATGCGCTCCACTCAACCTCGCGAAGCGTAGTCTCCGCAATCTGATCCTGCCACTTAAACGCCATGGCATCTTTCGGGAACTTCGATGTGCTTCCTAGACTTTCGCTTAAACTTATGTCATCAAGTACCAGCACAAGTCCATCTGATGGCACTGGGTTCTCAGAAACCCTATTCTCAAAATAACTAATCGCTTCTATTATATTGCCCTTAGTTACAGGAATATTTTCAACTACATCAAACCCCTCTGACTTCAGCCATTTCATCTGATTTTCCCTGCTATTTTCAAAATCCACATCTTCGCTACTTACAAGAGCAAAAGCATAGAAATTTACATTACGCTCAGCAGTTATTTTGTTGTTTAGCTGTCTTACAGAGCCCGAGCATAGATTTCTTGGATTCTTGTATTTCGCATCAGCTTCCGGTATCTGTGAATTTATTTTTTCAAAGTCAGCATAGCTTATAACAGCCTCGCCTCTCAGTACAAGAGGACCCTTGTAAGAAATCTTAAGGGGCACGTTTCGGAAAACCTTGGCATTGTTAGTGATAACCTCTCCAACTTCACCATTTCCTCGCGTAACAGCCTTTACAAGCTCGCCGTTTTCGTATGTCAGAACGATTGTAAGACCATCAAGCTTCCATGACAGAAGACCTCTGTTATTACCAAGCCATGCACGAAGAGCCTCCCTATCCTTCGTCTTATCAAGAGACAACATCTTCGAAGGATGAGCCTCCTTTGGAAGATCCGAAAGTACCTCATAGCCAACTCTCTGGGTCGGGCTGCGAGAGAGCACTATCCCCGTTTCTTTTTCTAAAGCCTCAAGCTCATCATATAGCTTATCATACTCGTAGTTTGACATAATCTCTGTCCCTAAAGCATAATACGCCTTTGCAGCCTCATTCAGCTTATCTATTTTTTCCTGCATTAAAACTTTATAATCGTTCATCTCATACCTCTATAATTTTTCGATTGGAGCGATTCCCTTTGCAAGCTTCTTCTCTCCTGCGCCATCAAAGCAGATAACAACCACCTTCTGGCTTGTGCTTACGACTGTTCCTTCTCCGAACTTCGCATGCTTAACACGCTCGCCTACAGCATAATCAACAGAAGCTTTTCCGCTAGATGCGGCAGCTGCCTTTGTCTGGCTCTTCGCATACTTCAGCGCATCATAAGGCTTATACCCTGCCTTTCCTGCAATGCCCGCTCCATCTATGCTGCCTGTAGAAATTCCCGGTCCAGAAATTCCATTTCTGCTTTTTTTCTCATATATTGCATCTCCTGTCACAAGTCTTTTATCAAGCTCGCGCAGGAACTGTGATTCTATCGTATAATCTGTTCTTCCATACAGAGTTCTAACCTTTGCATTTGTAAGAATCAGCCTTTCTTTTGCTCTTGTCATACCTACATAACAAAGTCTTCTCTCTTCTTCCATTCCGCTTGCCGTATCAAAGGCCTTGTGGCCTGGGAAAAGCCCATCCTCCATGCCTGGAAGGAATACTACTGGAAACTCAAGACCCTTTGAGCTGTGCATAGTCATGAGAACAACAGCATCCTGAGATTCGTCGTGGTTATCAACCTCCGCCATAAGCGTAATCGATTCCATAAACTCCTCCAAAGTAGGTTCTTGTGTGTTTTCCTCATAATCAAAGATAACAGACTTAAACTCCATAAGGTTTTCTATTCTCGCCTGAGCCTCCAAAGTGTTTGCAGCCTCTAGGGATGCAAGATAACCTGTTCCAACTAAAAGATTATCATATATATCAGAAACCCTTAGGTTTTCCTTTTCTTCTCTGCACATCTTGATAGTGTCAACCATGTTTTTTACGCCGTCATATGCCTTGGACGGAAGAGTTGAAAGAACCATTTCCTCTGACACAGTATCAAGAAGGCTTCCTCCTGTGAATCTAGCAAAATCTACAATCTTTTCGATTGTTTTTGCTCCAATACCTCTCTTCGGCTCGTTGATTATTCTTGCAAATGCAAGGTCATCTGACGGATTTAGAACAAGTCTCATGTACGACATAATGTCCTTAATTTCTTTTCTATCATAATATCTAAGACCAGATAAAACCCTATAAGGTATTCCCTGTCTTGTAAATGCTTCTTCAAACTGTCTTGACTGAGCATTAGTTCTGTACAAAACAGCAAAGTCGCTGTATTTTCTGTCGCCTGTTTTGAGAAGCTCTATCTCACGGGCAACAAAATACGCCTCGTCCTTTTCGCTGTCAGTTCTGTGATATACGATTTTTTCGCCAGCTTCTCTAGTAGTCCAAAGCTCCTTGCCTTTTCTGTCAGAGTTATTTTCGATTACAGAATGAGCCGCCGCAAGAATATTTCCTACAGATCTGTAGTTTTGCTCAAGCTTTATAACCTTTGCCTCCGGAAAGTCCTTTTCGAAATCCAAGATGTTTCTGATATCTGCACCTCTCCACTGGTAAATACACTGGTCATCATCACCTACAACGCATAGGTTGCGGTATTTGGCTGCAAGAGCTTTGATCAGATTGTACTGAATTGTGTTTGTATCTTGGTATTCGTCTACCATTATATATTTGAATCTTTCCTGATATTTTAGAAGCACTGCCTCATCACGGTCAAATAGCTTAACCGCATTTACGAGAAGATCATCAAAATCCATCGCATTATTCTTTTTTAGTGTTTCCTGATACTCAGAATATATTATAGCAAGGGCATTGTTCTTTGGATTTTTTGGAACTGATACAGCAAACTTATCCGGCGAGATTCCCTTTGATTTCTTATCGCTTATAACCGATAAAGCATACTGCACCTTTATTTCCTTATCATTTATACCATGCTCTTTGATTATATTTTTTACTACTGTTTTCTGGTCATTTCCATCATATATAACAAAGTTTCTGTCGTATCCGAGAACCTCTGCATGCATCTTGAGTAGTCTTAGGCAAAGGGAGTGGAAAGTCATAATCCACATATCATCGCAAGAGCCAACTAGCTTTTCTACACGCTCGCGCATTTCCTTTGCTGCCTTATTTGTAAATGTTACAGCCAAAATTCTATACGGATCTATACCTTGATCAATCATATATGCAATTCTCTCCGTCATAGTGCTTGTCTTTCCAGAGCCTGCACCAGCCAAAATAAGAATAGGTCCCTCCAGCTGCATAGCTGCTTCTTTTTGTTTTTCGTTCAATCTGTCTAAAGACATCGAATCCCCCTTAATCTCTCTTTTATATATCAAAAGCCCTCGTCCTTGGGCTGTCCAAAAATTACACTCACTTATATATTTTACCACATTGCATCGCTTTTTTACACCTGTTATATAGCCAATATTAGACCAAAAACGCAACTGAGGCAGGTTGACGAGACCTGCCTCAATATGTAAAAGAATGAAAAGCTTTGGTCCACATCCATTAAAAAAGGACTGTGGTTACCCCACAGCCCGTATTTGCTGTTTAATCACTTCTAATCCGGTTCACCGCCGAATATGAAGATTTATTTTATGCAGGTCTCCTGGCTTACAGTGTATCTCGATTATACTCGCCTTCCCGATTTCTCAGTGGCACTTGAGCATCGAACGCTGATTACAGTGGCGGGACCGCACAGGAATTGAACCTGTTTCCCTCTTAGCCTTCATCTACAAGATATTGTATCTTAAGGAACATAAAATTTTATTAAGCTACACTATTATTATATACCATCTCTTTAATAAGTCAATCAAAACCGATGCACTTTTAGCAAAACAATTATTAAAAAAATGTTTCTCAAACTTCTTTTATGAATCGTTTTTATGTAAATTCTCTTTCTTGGATTTTGTATACATTATTTATTTTTCATCATATAATATACGTAACCGTGCGCACATTGTATATTTTCAAATAATCGTAAAAATTGAATTAACACTCTTTAAAAAGACATTTTATTTTGATATACTAATACTAATCTAGACTTTAATATGGCACAGGAGGGAGCAAATAAGATGTTTTTAATCAAGGAAAAAAGAAAAAACGGAACCTATTTAAGTATCGTCCAGTCATATAGAGATCCAGTAACAAAAGCAACTAAACGCAAAAGAATAAAAAATATTGGTTATCTGGAAGACCTGGAAAAAGAGTATGACGATCCTATCGCACATTTTCAACAAGTCGCAAAAGAAATGAGTGAAGAATACGCCGCAGAAACGAAACCTATTCAGGTTGCTCTTGATCAATCTAAATCTCTGGAACCGGGCATAGACCTGACTAAGAACCTTGGATACACCGCCCTATCGGCCTTGTATCACGAACTTAAAATCAATGTTTTTTTTAGAGGTAGGCAACGTGACCTTGATATTGACTACAATCTGAACAGCATAATGAAACTTCTGGTATACGGAAATATCCTGTATCCAGGCAGTATCAGACATATCTACAATCGCCGCAACCTCTTCTTTGACAAAATGGAGTTTTCGCTAGAAGATATCTACGATTCATTTAGATATCTAAAGCAGTACAAAGTCCAGCTTCAGCGCTGGATGTACAAGTACACATTAGAAACATACAAATGCAAAACAGACAAAGTATATTACTACATCACTAAACAGTATTTTGAACCCGAACTTCAGAAGCTTTCATCAGACAGACGAACAGACCCTATTGTTCAGCTAGATTTAATCACAGACACAAGATACATACCTCTTTCATACGAGGTTTCTTCTCGCGCTCCGTCTGATATACTTACTGTCAAAGCGAGTATAGCAAAGCGTCTTAGAGAGATGAAGGCAAAGGACATCGTCCTTATTGGAGATAACGGCATAAATAGCCCTGACAATCTATACAATCTGATTGCAGGAGGCTACGGATACATAGTTCAGCAGAGTCTAAGAACTGCCGAAAAAGACATCAAAGACTTCGTCCTAAAAGAGCAAGGATATATCCATTTCGGCACATGCTCCAAGCTGAAGTCAAGAATAATAACACGAACAATCAAAGTAACAACACCGGACGGAAAAAAGAAGAACGTCCAGATAAAAGAAAAGCAGATTGCATTTTATAACCAGAAATATGCAAGATGTGTATTATCACAGCGAGAAGACATGCTACTCAAGGCAAATGATCTAATCGCAGCTCCAGGAACCTTTGATGCTCAGTCAGGCTCATCTAAGCATGCTAAAACTTCAGCAGGAGATTGCTCAGCTAAGCTAAACAACGTCAAAATTCCTATGAGAATAAACGAAGAACAACTAAAAGAAGAAGAAAAGTACGATGGCTACTACTTCTTCCTGACAAGCGAAATAGAAGAGGATGATTTTGTTCTTCTAAACGCATACAGCAGATTATGGGAAACTCAGTCAAACTTCGACTATACCAATAATATCCATGACCTGCCTAAGACTCTCACAAGAGAAAATCATTTGCATTCCCACTACCTAACTCATTTCGTTTCCCTAGTGATTACTAGAATTCTTGAGTCAAAGGTTGATCACAAGTATTCTCTTGACCAACTTGTCAAGAGCCTATACAAATGCACCTGTGTGCATATAGAGGATAACAACTATGTTCAGTGTTACTTTGATACTATACTAGATGACATAGGTCAAAGCATAGGTGTCGATTTTTCTAAACGTTACGGAACTCTCTGTAAAATAAAAGAAAATATCGCAATAACCAAGAAAAAACAAGACCACAATTAAAAAAAGCATTATAAAATGACGTTTCAGTAACAATTATGATTACTGAAACGTCATTTAAATTTAATTTTATACTAAATAAGTATGATTATCTATATCTAATTCTTTAGTAAAGATGCGAGAAAGCTTCCTCTTATTATTTATCTCGCATCCTCTATAATAACATAATCAAGATTTCTATTGGCGAAAGGTAAATGTCCCATTTAAATATAATGCTTTTCTTTGACTCTTCAGAGTTATTATTACGCATAATATATCCTCTCCTGCAGCCAAACAAAGCTATTATATATAAAATAACAAGAATCAGTCTGTAAGCTATATGAATATTTAGAAGTCCACCTAATTTTGCAATAATTAAAAATGTAAAGATTCCCTCGTATGCAAAACAAATCTTTAGACGTACTTCAGGAGAGATTTTTTCGTATGCCTTTTTTAAAAAATCCATTTTAGTACACCCCTTTCAAACACTAAGGTAATATGTGACTTTGACACATGATGGATTAAAACGAAGTTGTAAACCGAGTCATTATTTTGATTTTTCTTAATTATAACATTTTTTCTGAGGAGTAAATAGTTATTACTCAAAAGACATAGATTAGCAAGGAATGATATTTTTAGGATATTCGTAATTAGCCACGTCAAAATCAAGCTAAATGTAGTGGCTACATATAACTTATTGACACATATATGTACGTTATGATATATATATATTGTCAGAACTTTGCGTCAAAGGATTTTGCACTTATGAAGGGTGGTGTAGCTATGAACAAAAGAGCTGTGATTGCACTCGTCTTATTTATCCCGATAGTAATAAGCTTTGGTTTGCTTCTTTTTGCAAGTGTTAGGGGCTGGGATTCATCTACATGTGAAAAAATTGAGACTATCGCATGGATTTCTTTGATACCTGATTCAGTAGTTTGGCTTTACTGGATGTGGTTAGATTTCAAGGATAGACACCAAAAATAAATATAATTACAAAAAAAAGGTAGAACAGCGGGTTGTTCTACCTTTTTTTCTCTACCTATTTTAGGATTATGAGAAAGGATATTAAAAGCAACTTATTGCTTCCCATATGGGCATGTCCTATTACATCATACCGTCCATTCCACCGCCTGCTGGTAGCATTTTGTCTAGTGGATTTTCAGTTTTGATGTCTGTGATACCAGCTTCTGTTGTCAGCAGCATTGATGATGCTGATGAAGCGTTCTGGATTGCAGATCTTGTAACTTTTACAGGGTCTACGATTCCATCGCCAATCATATCAACATACTCTTCTGTCTTAGCATTGAAACCAACGCCAACAGGTCTTTCTTTAACTGCTGATACTACAACGCTTCCTTCAAAGCCAGCATTTTCGGCAATCTGTCTTACTGGTTCTTCAAGAGCTCTTAGGATAATCTTTGCTCCTGTTCTCTCGTCACCTTCTAGTGTGTCTGCGTATGCTGCAACTGCAGGGATTGTATCACAAAGTGCTACTCCACCGCCTGCAACGATACCTTCTTCTACTGCCGCTTTTGTCGCATTTAATGCGTCTTCTATTCTAAGTTTTCGTTCTTTCAGTTCTGTTTCTGTAGCCGCACCAACTTTGATAACTGCTACGCCACCTGCAAGTTTAGCAAGTCTTTCCTGGAATTTTTCTTTTCCGAAATCATCTTCAGTCTGATCCATCTGCTGTCTGATTGAGTTAATTCTCAGCTTAAGATCTTCTTTTGATCCTGCACCGTTGATGATAACAGTTCTTTCCTTGTACACTTTTACTGTCTGAGCTGTTCCAAGCATGTCTAGTGTAGCTTCTCTTAGGTCATATCCAAGCTCTTCGCTGATTACTGTACCGCCTGTAAGAATAGCGATATCTTCAACTAGAGCCTTTCTTCTTTCACCAAAGCCAGGAGCCTTTACAGCAACTACGTCAATGATTCCTCTAATCTTGTTAACAACAAGTGTTGCAAGAGCTTCGCCTTCGATATCGTCTGCGATAATCAGAAGCTTACGTCCCTGTTTTGCAACCTGTTCAAGAATTGGAAGTAGGTCATGAATTGTTGTGATCTTCTTGTCAGTCATTAGGATATAAGGGTTTTCCTGTACAGCTTCCATCTTGTCATTGTTTGTTACCATGTATGGTGAAAGGTATCCTTTGTCAAACTGCATTCCTTCTACAACGTCCAGTTCAGTTCCCATTGACTTTGATTCTTCAACGGTGATAACACCGTCTTTACCTACTTTGTCCATTGCATCTGCAATTAGTTTTCCGATATAGTCATCTGCTGCTGAAACTGACGCAACCTGCGCGATGCTTTCTTTTGTTTCAACAGGTTTTGAGTTCTTAAGAATTTCTTTTACTGCTACATCTACAGCTCCCTGGATTCCCTTTTTCAGTACCATTGGGTTTGCTCCTGCAGCAACGTTTTTGAAACCTTCTCTGATTATAATCTGAGCAAGAAGTGTTGCAGTTGTAGTTCCATCACCTGCTACATCGTTTGTCTTTGTAGCAACTTCCTTTACTAGCTGTGCGCCAAGGTTTTCGATTCCGTCGTCAAGCTCAATTTCCTTTGCGATTGATACACCATCATTAGTTACTAGTGGTGGTACGAATGCCTTGTCGATAAGTACGTTTCTACCTTTAGGTCCAAGTGTGATTTTTACTGTATCTGCAAGCTTATCAACACCTGCCTGCAGTCTTCTTCTTGCGTTTTCTCCATAAACAATTTCTCTTGCCATTTTAATATCCTCCTAGTTTATAATTTTTGCTCTACTGTTTTAACCCACTACAGCTAGCAGATCTTTGAAATCCATAATTGTGTAAGTTTCGCCTTCAAAGCTGATTTCTGTTCCTGCATATGGTGCAAATACTACCTTGTCTCCCGGTTTTACTTCGATGTCTGATTCACCTTTGCCAACAGCGATTACTTCTGCCACCTGTGGCTTTTCCTTTGCAGCGCTTGTCAGAATGATTCCGCCTGATGTTTTTTCTTCCGCTTCAAGCTTTTTGAGCACTGCTCTTTCTCCAATCGGTTTAATTCCAAAGCTCATTTTAATATCCTCCTAAAATGTATGTTTATTCCAGGCTAGTGAATGAACAAAGTCACTCGCCCAGTATATGTGAACTGTATATTTATACAGTTTCGCCCTTTCAGCGATTCAATACATAATTCATATGAAGCCATATAAATTATGTATTGCCCGGTTACTCGGCAATAAAAATGAATTTGTGAAAACAGTAAAACGAGTGTGGATTAAAAAGATATAGGTATGAAAGACATAACTGAACTATGTATGTTTTAGTATGTATTTTATACTGCTTTCACAATTCACATATATGTAATATAAGATGCTGTCTTACTTACTAGCTGTCTCTATTACGCCTCTAGCATACTTCTAAGAAGCGGTGTTAGAGGTCTGCTCTTACGGTTTGCTGTATCATATCCAACATAAACACTTTCTGCTACTACGATAGGTTCCTCGTCACCTTCTCTGTAAATGTCGAACCCTAGAGTGAAGCTTCTTTCGCCTACTCTCACTACTTTGATGCCTATCTCAAGAAGGTCTCCTTCGAATGCGCTAGAATTGTATTCGATAGTTGTCTTTTTGTGGCAAACCTCTGAATCGTACTTTTCCGATAAATCTTTGTATGTGTATCCCTTTGATCTTACAAATGATTCAAATGCCACATCAGTATATACGATGTAGTTTCCGTTATACACAACGCCCTGCTGGTCCACTTCTCCATATCTTACTCTAACAGGACAAAAGAATATACAATCTTCTCTCATAAATTTACCTCCAATTACGATTCTATTTATTGTTTAGGCCTCTGCCTCCTGCGGTTCAGTTTCCTTTGCCGCATATTCTGCTCTTTCCTCTGCATCTCTAAGAGCTATGTTTTTAGCATGAAGCCCTGTTATGCTGTCTTTTTTCAGCCATTTTAACAATCCAATTTCTACACCAACAAGGATTACCATGAACGGTGCTGAGATGATGATAGCAACCTGCTTGATTACATCGAATCCGGATCCTGACAGGATAATGCACATTGGTATTACTGCCAGTAGTACACACCAGAATACTCTCAGACCCATCTTTGGAGTTCCTTTTTTAGTTACTGTCTCAGCAAGTGCAAGTGACGCTGAGTCCATTGATGGTGCAACAAAACCGATAATTAGGAATAGAACGATTACTGGAAGAACTTTTGCTCCAAGAGGAAGAACCTCCAGAATGTCGAAGATAGCTGCATCTCCTACGCCGCTGTTTACTAGTGATACTACGTCTACTTTTCCGTCTAGGAATGCTTTGATTGAGAAGCTTCCATCGATACCAAAGATAAACCAGCCGCCTGCTGTCATACCAAAGATTGTTGCTACAGCAACTTCTCTAATTGTTCTGCCCTTTGACACTTTGGCAATGAATATACCCATAAGTGCTACGTAATTCAGGTAGAAAGCGTTGAAGTAAATTGTCCAGCTTTCTGGGAATCCTGAATTTTCTATCGGATCTGTGAATAAACTCATTCTTGGAATGTTCTGGAACATATGTCCAAGTGAGTTAACGATATTTTTGAGGATAAATGTTGTAGGTCCTGCGAACAGAACGTACAGTAAGAATACTCCGCAAAGTAATGCTGCTGCATCACTAAGCACTTTCATACCTTTCTGTGTTCCAAGGTATGATGTAAATGTATACACACAAGCGATAACAACGATTACGCCTATCTGTACAACTGGTGTAGCTTCAATACCGAACAGCTGCTTCAGGCCACCTGTAGCCATTGGCACTGCTAAACCGAGAGATGAACTTAGTGCTCCCAGTATTCCGAAAATTACAAGGAAGTCTATAACTTTACCGATTGCTGACTTTCCTTTTACTTTTTCTCCAAGCATAGCACTGCAGACCGCACTAGTCTGGAATGACGGTACTTTCTTGATATATACAGCGTATGCGATTGCTACACCCATTACTGTATACATTGCCTGGTTAACCATTCCCCAGTGGAAGAACTGGTATCCCAGTGATGATTCTAATGCCAGCGTACTCTTTGGTTCCATTCCAAGGCCTGGTGCTTCGTAGTAGCACGCCCACTCTGTGAATGACCAGTATAGAGCTGCTGATGCAAGTGATGCTAGAAGCATCATTGCTACATAACTGAATGTTGAATACTAAGGTTTGCAGTCGCCTAGTCTTACTTTTCCGTATTTACCAAGGCCGAGGTACAAACCTACTAAAAATGTTCCAAATGCTACAACTTCAAAGATCGGTCCCATTACAGAACTCATCTTGTTGAATACGCTGCCAATAGCGCTCACAGTTGACTCTGGATTGATAATCATGAAAATGATAAACAGTCCCAGTATTACTACACTGGCTATGATAAGTCCAATTTCAATATTTCCTGAATTCTTTTTGTTAACGGGTTTTTCCATAGGCACCTCCTATACAAGGTGTGAAAGCAAATAGTAATTTAACGTCCTCTCTAGTTATGGATTACTGCTATACATTACACTTTTACCCGGTATAAGCTTGTCTTCCCTTATTCAATTTGCCTGATACACCCTGCTTATGCATAATTCCTAAAAACTGCAAAATGTTTTTCACATTTTGCAGTTAACTCATGTTATAATTGGATACATTATTAAATATTAAATTTACAGTCACATTAACTTAAATTTTTTTATTTATTTTATGTTGTTTTTCTTCTGTTCCTGCAGTACTCTATATCTCTTCATAGCAGCACTGTTATTAGTTGAACGGTGTCTGACTCTGTGATTTAGAGCGTCGAATGCGCAAATATCTACGCAATACCCGCAGTTGATACAGAACAGGTATGCACTATGCTGTACTTCCGGGAAGCCGTCGTCTCTGATCTCGATTACTCCCATCGGACAAACTTCCGAGCATGCGCGACATTTGACACATTTATTTGTATCCGGAGAGATTAGTTTCACGATTAAATTCCTTTCTAATCTGTAACACCTGGACCTCTGATTTTATAGATACATTCAAATTATTATGACTGATAAACTGCTCCGCTTTCTAGCAGTGCGTCTATTTTTTCGTCGTCATATCCTAGATTTTTTAATACATCTTTGCTCTGTGCTCCTGGGAAGCTTGCTGCTTCTGCATTCGGATTAACAGGCGTTTTGCTGAATCGAATTGGTGTATTAACTACTGTGAACTCTCCTACTCCTGACTGAGAAACCTTTGTAATTACGTTTAGTTCATCGGTTTGCGGATTAGCGGTAAATTCAGCCAGGCTCTGTACTGCTGATGACGCAATGCCCTTTTCACACAGCACCTTCTCGATTTCATATCTGCCTTTATCAGCAAACGCAGCCGCTACAACTTCTTTGAGCTCTTCGCTGTTTGCAACTCTTGCATCGTTGTCTTTAAATCTGATATCGTCTGCTACTTCGCTTAGTCCCATTGCATCGCAGAATTCACGCCATTCCTCATCTGTTGTAACTGATACAACAACGTTGCCATCCTTAGTTTTGAATTCTCCGCTTGGGGCGTAGTGAGCCTCATGATTACCAGTTCTTGGTGAAAATTCTCCTGAAATAGAATGCTCTAAAACAGGTGATTCACACATATAGAATGCACAGTCAAGCATTGCAATGTCAACTCTTAGACCTTTGCCAGTCTTCTGCTTGTGAAGTAATGCCATTGACAGTCCTCTTAGTAGCTGAAGACCTGCCCATGTATCACATAGTGAGAATCCTGGTTTGATTGGTGCATCATCACCTGCTCCTGTCTGGCTTACAAGGCCGCTTCTTGCAGCAGCGATGATATCCATACATGGTAGATGTGACAGTGGACCATAAGTACCAAATCCTGAAATTGATCCGTAGATCAGGCCCGGATTAATTTTGATCATTTCTTCGTAGCCGATTCCGAGCTTTTCAAGAGTACCTGCCTTAAAGTTTTCAATTACAATATCTACGTCAGCAACGAGGTCCATAACAACCTTTTTGCCTTCTTCTGAACGCATATCGATAGCAATTCCTTTTTTGCCTCTATTGTACTGGCAAAAATATAAGCTAACGTCGTTCACATATGGACCGTACTCACGGGAGATGTCTCCGCTTCCCGGTCTTTCTACTTTTATAACCTCTGCTCCCATATCTGCAAGCATCATACCGCAGAATGGTGCAGCTAAAACCTGAGAAAAGTCAAGGATTTTTATTCCTTCAAGAGGTCTGTTTTTCATGCTTATACTCCTTAATATTATTTACTCATACGACAAAGCGTATTTCCTTAAATGATTCCTTTGCTCTGAAGCGCTTTCAGCTGTTCAGAATCAATATTTAAATTGCCATAGATTTCAGCATTATGCTGTCCAAGGCCAGGAGCAGGAACAAAATCCTCTTCAGCTTCGTTAGCAAACTTTACAGGTCTTCCCGGCATCTCAAGTTTTCCAAGCTGTGTATCATCAATAGATACAATCATATTTCTTTCATGCAGCTGAGGCTCTTCCAGAGCTTCTTTTGTTGTACTGCACATAGTTCCCGGTATAAGTGCGTTATCACAAATTGAAGCAATTTCCTGCATTGTATAATCTTTAAACAAGTCTTCAATTTTATCTCTCAGATCTCCAAAGTAGTGTAGTCCTCTTACTAAGTTGGAGCAGTATTTCTCATCAGTGTTCCACTCTGGGCGATTAAAGGCATCACAAAACTTTGCCCACTGTGCATCTGATGAAATTCCCATTGCCACATAGCCGTTGCTGCATTTTAGTATGTCATAAGGATTGATCAGAGGATGTGCGTTTCCTGTACGCATTGGGTCCTCACCTGTAGCTCCGTATGTAATTACCTTGTCCTCTGAAATAGCTATTACAGAACCGCATAGTGATGTTTCCACTAACTGACCTTCTCCTGTTTCCTTAGCGTGATAAATTGCAATGCAGACTGCGGATGCAAGGAAGCTTGCCGCATAATGCTCTGAGATTGAGAAACCTATTCTTGTTGGCGGATTTTCAGGAAATCCTGTGAAATGCATTACACCGCTCTTTGCCTGAGCAACAATGTCAGACTGTGGTGTCGCTGTTTCTGTGCCTGTTGAGCCATATGCAGAAATACGTCCATATACCAGTGATGGATTAACTGCTGACAGATCGTCATATCCTAAGCCGAGCTGTTCCATTGTTCCTGGAACAAAGTTCTCGATGATTGCATCTGAAGTTTCTACCAGTTTTTTGAAAATATCTTTACCTTCTGGAGTGTTAAGGTCTAATGTAATACTCTTTTTCCCACGATCACGATATATATGATGTGGGCTGGCACCATCTTTTAGTGGTGCCAGCCCACGGAGGGGATCTCCTCCGTCAGGTGATTCTATTTTGATTACTTCAGCTCCGTAGTCAGCCAGTTCCATCCCGCAGTAGCCGGAAAGTGCAGTTAAGTCGAGAATTCTTATTCCTTCTAAAGGTAACATGTAAACCTCCTGTTACTGTGAGACTTTTAACTCACGATTTATTTTTCGTATTCCCAGCCTGTGTAGATTTCTACGCCACGTTTTTTGATCTGTCCGCCAATAACGTTACGCTGAATTTCTGAAGTTCCTTCCCAGATTCTGTCTACTCTAGTGTCTCTCCATAGTCTTTCAACTGGGTTTTCTCTCATGTAGCCACGTCCGCCTAGGATCTGTACACCCATGTCGCAAACTCTGCCAACCATTTCTGAGCAGTATAGCTTGATAGCTGATGTTCTAGCATGCTTTAGCTTTCTGTCAGTGATTGTGTTTGAAATTTCCCAGCATACTCTGTATAGTAAGCTCTTTGCAGCCATGATATCCATAGTCATGTCTACTAGCATGTGTTCGATAACCTGGTAGTCTCTGATAACGCCAGTTCCCTGAACTCTTGTTGCTGCCCATTCGTTAGCTACGTCTAGAACTCTTTCTGCTCCACCAACGCATCTTGCAGCGATACCTAGTCTAGCTTCTACGAACCAGTCTTTTGTTAGGTTGAATCCGTCACCGATGTTTCCTAGCATCTTTGATTCGTCAACTACTACATCTTCGAATACGAATTCTGGGTGCTTGAATGCGAAGTGGTGAGTGAATTCTGGAGTTCTCTTGATGCTTACGCCAGGAGCATCCTTTTCTACGAAGAATACAGTTGCTTTGTCTGGATCTCCATCAAGGTGAGTGTGAACTAGTAAGAAGTCAGCGATGTTACCAACTGTTACATACCATTTTTCACCGTTGATTTTGTAACCACCGTCACATTTTTCTGAAGTAGTTAGACACATTGTTGGGTCTGAACCAGCATCAGCTTCTGTGATTGCGTATGCATCTCTACGTTTGCACTGGTTAGCAGGAATCAGATATTCTTCGATCTGTTCCTGAGTACCGAATTTCATTGGGAATGATGGCTGTGGTACAGCGTCCCAGATAGCACCAGTTGATTTACCTAGCTGTTCTGAAACTAGCATCTGTTCGAATAATGTTAGGCCCTGTCCGCCGTGTTCCTTTGAATGGTTAGTTGCGTTGAATCCCCATTCCATAACCTGTCCATTGATGTACTTGTGGCTTTCTGGTGTTAGACCGTTGTTTTCTTCAACTTCCATTTCATAAGGGAATAGTACTTCCTCTGTGAACTGTCTAGCCTTTTCCTGTAACGCGCGATGTTCCTTGCTTAGTGTGAAATCCATTTTTTAAATCTCCTTTCTTTTATTGCCGATGTTCGGCAGCAACCATTTTTTTGTATGTCGTTTTTTTTAATGGTTTATTTTATATTCACATTATATTCAACTATGTCACAGTATTCAAATGCTTTGTCCATACCTTTTTTTCTAAATATTTTCAAAAAATCCTCTAAGCTTGTATTTCCAACGCTTACAGCTTCGTTTATTTTCTCTTTTTGTTGAATATTTATGTGGTATTTTGTAGTTTTTAATGTGTTTTTTTCATAAAAGAAAAATATTTTTCACAACTCATATTGTTTTTTCTTACTGAATTATCTGTTCAAAAGTGTTTTTGAACTACGTTCAGTTACAAAGCACCTTATCTGAAGTTTCCAATTTTTGTTTATTTTTAGACTTTTTTAACAACAGTTTGATCAAAAAAAGAAAAAGAAAAAAACATAAAAATGTATTGACATTTATACAAAATAGTACTATCCTTGATTACGGTATTCGGGAGGGCATGAAATTCCAGAGAATTTCACTGATAGCCGCATCCGGTTTTCCCCCTCGATACTCACTATAATTTAAGTTAGGTAACGGTGAGAGGTACTCAATGTCTTCTCATCTTTTTTAGTGCAGTCACGCAGGCTGCCAGTAAGTGTTATTTATAAGAGGAGGGTATTTAATATGAAGTTTAAGAAAATGAGTTTAAAAATGTGGCTTATCCCTGCTATCATTATTTTAGCTATGACAGCAGTAGGTGTAGCGAGAACATGTAGTGCATCAGTTGGATCTTGCAATGCTCCTAAGGATGCTACAGTGCCAGAAATCGTGGAAAGCTATTTCCCAAATGTACATGTAAGATATAACGAATGTACAAATGAGCTAAACTTTACTGTAAACAGCTTAAAAGTAGCAGGTAGAGATGTAGCATACAGCTTCTACAGCAACAGACTTGTAAACTGCATCAAAGACATCCGTGAAAATCATCCTGAAGTTGTAATCAACAAGGTTGCAATTGAAAGTGCAAACGTTCCAAACATCCTAGTATGTGACTTTGATATGGATAAGGTTAAAAGTGTCGATGACTGGGATTCATTCGACATGAACAAAATCTCAGATATCTGCAGCACATACAAAGACTGCAAAATGCTGTAAAATTCGCCAAGATAAAATTTGATAAAACTAAATGCGATAATAAAAGAAGAAACAGGTAAGCAAATTACCTGTTTCTTTTTATGTGTATACAAACTCTATTGTTCCTGTTTTATACCAATCTGATAAAGTGCATTTGCCCAGGAGCTGCACTCTTCAATTAGAGCTTTACGCATTTCAGCTGGAACCTGTGTTTTGTCCGGTACGTATCCAAGTTCATCAATAAGCTTACTGAGCTCTTCTAGATACGCTATGACCTTCTCAGACGGTTCTACAAGCTTGTAGTAGCAGTTTCTGATGTTCATGCTATGCTTCTTTCGGTTCATGTCCTTTCTATGGTCAACATAGTACCTTTCGAATGGGTGTATTCTCACAACAGGCTCAAGGTCTACCTGATACAAAACGCTTCTCCAAGAGCCAAATTCCTCAAGCAGAGGCTTCTTTATCTTATCATCTACCTCTGTATGCATAGGTGATCGTCCTAGCTCAACAGCCTTATTTTTAACAAAATCGAGCTTTTCCCTTATCCCTGCATCTACAATTTCTTTTTTCTCCAAAGTTTCCTTGCCTATTTGTTCACAGTCTATGCCAGATGCCCTCAGCGCTTCACCCCATGAACCAAAAAATCGTTTTACTCGTTTTGATAGCTTCGGATATTTTCTCGGATGAGGTATATGTCCAAGTTCTTCTGTAAGTGCCCTCAGATCCTCTAATACAGCCTCGCACTCTAAGTTGTCCTTTTCTATTTCATCAAAGGATTTACCGCCGCTTCCTGCACCCTTTGCAAGACCTGCAAGCTCAAGAGCATGAGGCCACTTCCTGAATCTCTCTTTGATAAATGATCTAAGCGCCCAGAAAACCTCTCCCTGCGAAGGCGAGTGATTAAGAAGCAGTGAGACATCCTTTAGCATCGAAAGAAGCTCCTCGTCTGTAAAGGATTTGTATAATACCCTTCCTGCCTCTGTCTTTAGAGAAAAGCTCTGATATACATCTGACTCTTCCTCATATTTCATATATTTACAGTCATTCTCTTTGCCTGAATGCTCCATGGCAAGTTTTCTAAATGTCTGACTGTCGAGCATTCTATTCATATATTTTCCTTTCCACTATGCGATAGCTCTATAAACTACCAAAGATGCTCCTAGCTTCAAATCAATAAAAGCATAAGGAGTTTCATCGATTCTCTACGCTTCCCGTGACAACTCCATTTTACGACTTGCGGCTTGCCAATCGCTTTGCTCTTGGGCCGCAAAAGCATAAGGAGTTTCATCGATTCTCTACGTTCATCGTGACAACTCCATTTTACGACTTGCGGCTTGCCAATCGCTTTGCTCTTGGGCCGCAAAAGCATAAGGAGTTTCATCGATTCTCTACGTTCATCGTGACAACTCCATTATATCACAATTAAGTGTGGTTTCTCTATATTTGGGGATTAAAAAACCGTGTCTGGTTAGACACGGTTTTGTTTGTTTATTTGATTAAACTAGTTCTAGGAAAACTACTTCAGCGCAATCTCCTCTACGAGGTCCTAGCTTAAGAATTCTAGTGTATCCACCGTTTCTATCAGCGTATTTAGGAGCGATTTCGTCAAATAGTTTAGTTACAACTGATTCATCATATATGTAGCCTAGCACCTGTCTTCTTGCGTGAAGATCACCGCGCTTTGCTAATGTAATAAGCTTTTCAGCTTCTCTTCTAGCTTCCTTAGCTCTGCAGTCTGTTGTTGAGATTCTACCTTCTCTGAACAGGTCAGTTACAAGGTTTCTTAACATAGCTTTTCTGTGAGCTGTTGGTCTGCCCAGTTTTCTGTATCCTGGCATATCGAGTCTCCTTTCTTATATTGTATGCTACTTAATCATCACTAGGTCTTAGTCCAAGTCCTAGTTCTTCTAGTTTTGCCTTTACTTCGTCAAGAGATTTCTTACCAAGGTTTCTAACCTTCATCATGTCCTCTTCACTACGTTCAGTAAGTTCTTCTACTGTATTAATTGAAGCTCTCTTCAGGCAGTTGAATGATCTAACTGAAAGTTCAAGCTCTTCGATAGTCATCTCTAATGCTTTTTCTTTCTGATCTTCTTCTTTTTCAACCATAATTTCGAGATTGTCAGCTGCATCATCTAGCTGGATGAATAGGTTAAGGTGTTCCTGCATGATTTTTGCACCAATTGAAACGCCTTCTTCCGGTGAAATTGATCCGTCTGTTTCAATTTCAAGGATCAGCTTATCATAGTCAGTAACCTGACCTACTCTTGTATTTTCTACAGTGTAGTTAACTTTCTTCACTGGTGTAAAGATTGAGTCCACTGGAATTACTGAGATAGGTGTGTTCTCTGTCTTGTTCTGATCTGCTGGAACGTAACCTCTGCCTCTGGCAATGTTAATCTCCATAATTAAAGTTGCATTTTCCTCAAGAGTTGCTATACGGTGATCAAGATTGAAAATCTCAATGTCTGAATCACCAATAATATCAGCTGCTGTTACAACCTTAGGTCCTACAGCATTGATAATTACTCTCTTCGTACTCTCACCGTTTAATCTAATAGCGAGTTTTTTCAGGTTAAGAATGATTTCTGTTACATCCTCTTTTACCCCTGGCATTGTTGAAAACTCATGAAGTATTCCGTCGATTTTGATTGATGTCACAGCTGCACCTGGAAGTGAGCTTAGAAGAATTCTTCTCATGCAGTTTCCAAGTGTTGTACCATAACCTCTTTCGAGAGGTTCTACTACAAATTTGCCATAAGTACCATCTTCACTAACAGTCTTTGATATTGTTGGTTTTTCTATTTCTATCACTCAAAACCCTCCTTTTCTACCTAGTAATAATAACGGTTAACCTATATTACTATTTGGAGTACAGTTCGACGATTAAGTGCTCTGCAACTGGAGTATCGATATCTGCTCTTGTTGGCATTGCAACTACTTTACCTTCAAGTTTATCTACATCAACTGTTAACCATGATGGAACAGTAATTGTCATATCTTTGATTTCCTTGAATTTTGGTGAGCTTGCGCTCTTTTCCTTTACTTTGATAACATCCCCTGCTTTAACTTCTAGTCCAGGTGACATTACTTTGTTGCCATTTAGAGTGAAATGTCCATGTACAACAAGCTGTCTTGCTTCTTTTCTTGATGAAGCAAATCCTAGTCTGAATACAACGTTATCTAGTCTTGATTCAAGTAAGATTAGTAAGTTGTCACCAGTCTTACCTGCTTTTCTATCAGCTTTGTCAAATAGATTTCTGAACTGCTTTTCCTGCATTCCGTAGAATCTCTTTGCCTTCTGTTTTTCTCTTAACTGTAAACCGTATTCTGAAGACTTTTTACGAGCCTGTCCGTGCTGTCCAGGAGCGTAATTTCTTTTTTCTAGAGCACATTTGCTGCTGTAGCATCTGTCTCCCTTTAAGAAAAGTTTCTGACCTTCTCTTCTGCATAGTCTGCAGTTAGCATCTGTATATCTTGCCATATTCTATTACTCCTCCCTTCAATTAGACTCTTCTTCTCTTTGGTGGTCTGCATCCGTTATGTGGAATTGGTGTGATGTCTTTGATCATAGTGATTTCAAGACCAGCAGCCTGAAGTGCTCTGATAGCAGCTTCTCTACCTGCACCAGGTCCCTTTACATAAACTTCTACAGTCTTTAGACCATGTTCCATTGCAGCCTTTGTTGCTTCTTCAGCAGCACTCTGAGCAGCGAATGGTGTTGATTTTCTTGATCCTTTGAATCCAAGTGAACCTGCACTTGACCATGAAAGTGCATTTCCGTCCATATCTGTAAGAGTAACTAAAGTATTGTTAAAGGTGGATTGGATATGTGCCTGGCCTTTTTCAATGTTCTTGCGTTCTCTTTTCTTTTTTCTTACAGCTTTTTTAACAGCTTTAGCCATTGTTTCCTACCTCCTTCTTATTTCTTCTTTCTTCCTACAGTCTTTTTAGGACCTTTACGAGTTCTAGCGTTTGTCTTAGTTTTCTGACCTCTTACTGGAAGTCCTCTTCTATGTCTGATACCTCTGTAGCTTCCGATTTCCATTAATCTCTTAATGTTCATTGAAACTTCTCTTCTCAGATCACCTTCTACAAGGTATTCTTCATCGATGATTTTTCTGATTCTACCAGCTTCATCTTCTGTTAGGTCTTTGATTCTTGTGTTTGGATCAATTCCTGCTTTTTCAAGAATGATTAATGCAGTTGGTCTACCGATACCATAGATGTAAGTTAAACCGATTTCTGCTCTTTTTTCTCTTGGTAAGTCTACACCGGCTATACGAGCCATACGTTTCCTCCTTCTCCTATCTTCCGTCACCTTAACCGGGGGTGATATAGACAGGCGCTCTCCTATAAATAAATCGTGACGACTGAAGGCCCGGCACCATCAGTCCAAAATTTTAAATCGTTTCTAAAAATCAGCCCTGTTTCTGTTTGTGCTTAGGATTTTCACAGATAACCATTACTCGTCCGTTTCTTTTGATAACTTTGCACTTTTCACAGATTGGCTTTACGGAAGCTCTAACTTTCATTTTTATCCTCCATTCATCTTGCTCCTCTCAGATAACCGAGATGGAACTTTCGCAAAGGGTTTTCACCTTTTGCAGCATCTGTAAAAACTTATTTTATTTGTCTCTCCAAGTGATTCTGCCTCTTGTTAGATCGTAAGGTGAAAGTTCAACTTTTACCTTATCACCAGGAAGAATTCTAATATAGTTCATTCTAATTTTTCCTGAAATGTGTGCAAGCACTTCAAAACCATTTTCAAGTTTTACCTTGAACATTGCGTTCGGCTGAGCGTCCACAACTGTTCCCAATGCTTCAATGACGTCTTTTTTCGCCATAAATTACACCTCTCTCTTATACCAAGGTAAGCAGCTCAGGCTCACCGTCGTTAATTACAACTGTATTCTCATAATGCGCTGACAGCTTTCCGTCTCTGGTTACAACCGTCCAGTCGTTTGACAATGTTCTAACATCAAAGGTACCCTCCGCAATCATAGGTTCGATTGCAAATACCATTCCGCTGACAAGTCTTGGACCTTTTCCCGGTTTTCCATAGTTTGGAATCTGCGGATCTTCATGAAGGTCTCTACCTACACCGTGACCAACAAATTCACGAATAACGGCAAAGCCCTCGCCTTCAGCTTTCTGCTGAATAGCATGAGAAATATCTGATAGCCTGTATCCCACTTTAGCAAATTTTATGCCTTCAAAGAAACTTTCTCTTGTTACGCGAATAAGCTTCTTTGCATCTTCGCTTATTTCACCTACAGGGTAAGTTCTTGCTGCGTCTGTGACGTAACCTTTATATGTTGAGCCAACATCAACGCTTACAATGTCACCCTCTTTTAGGATTCTATCTTTATTTGGAATACCGTGAACTATTTCTTCATTTACGGAAACACATGCGCTTCCCGGAAAACCGCCGTAACCATTGAAGGTCGGATACATATTATGTCCTCTGATAATATCATCAACGAACTTGTTAATATCCATCGTTGATAATCCAGGTCTGATAAAGTCATTTAGAGCATAGAGCACTTCTGAAGTAACTTTACCAGATTCACGCATAAGTTTGATTTCGTCTTCAGATTTTATAATAATCATATTACTCACCTAAAGCTTTTACGATTTCCGCAAATACATTTTCAAGTCCCAGTGCACCATCGATAGTAGCTATGTTTCCTGCCTTAGTATAGTAGTCTACAAGTGGCATTGTCTGTTCATTGTAAACTTCTATTCTGTTTTCAACAGTTTCAATTGTATCGTCTGCTCTCTGGAACAATTCTTCACCGCAGATGTCACAAATGCCTTCTTTTTTAGGAGGAATGTTTACAACGTGGTAGCTTGCGCCGCACTTCTTGCAAACTCTTCTGCCAGTTAATCTTGTGATTAACTCCTCTTTTTCAACTTCGATGTCGATGACCTTATCAAGCTTCATGTCATGTTCTGCTAAAAATTCGTCAAGCTTCTCTGCCTGATAAACTGTTCTTGGAAATCCGTCCAGAAGGAAGCCGTTTTTGCAATCGTCTTCCAGTAATCTTGTAGTTGCGATTTCGATTACAAGATCATCCGGAACAAGTTCTCCCTTGTTCATATATTCCTGTGCTTTTTTACCAAGTTCTGTTCCTCTTTTGATGTTATCTCTGAAGATGTCACCTGTTGAAATATGAGGGATATTGTATCTCTCAACTATTCTAACAGCCTGTGTTCCCTTACCAGCACCTGGAGGGCCTAATAAAACTGTTCTAAGCATTTGTATTCATCTCCTCTTATTTTAGGAATCCCTGATAGTTTCTCATTACCATCTGGTTTTCCAGTTGTTTCATAGTATCGATTGCTACACCTACAGCAATCAGAAGTGATGTACCTCCGAAGCTGATGTTAAGACCAGTGAACTGGCCAATCAGTGTAGGCAGTGTTGCTATAACCGCTAGGAATATAGCACCAACTATTGATAGTCTGCTCATTACCTTTGTTAGGTATTCAACAGTTGCTCTTCCCGGTCTGATACCAGGGATAAATCCGCCGTTCGCTTTCATGTTCTGTGCTACTTCAACAGGATTGAATGTTACTGTTGTGTAGAAGTAGTTGAAGAATATGATCAGCAGAACGTTACATACTGCGTAAACCCATACACCAGGGTTTCCTGCTGGTGATAACCACTTTGTTACAAACTCTGTAAACCCTGAGTTAGGGAAGAAGTAAGTAATTGTTAGTGGGAACTGAAGCAGTGATAAAGCAAAGATTACAGGAATAACACCTGCCTGGTTTACTTTTAGTGGAATGTGAGTTGACTGTCCGCCATACATCTTTCTTCCAACTACACGCTTTGCGTACTGAACAGGAATCTTTCTTGTTCCCTGCTGTACTTCGATAATTCCCAGAATGATTACCACTGCAAACACAGCAAACAGGATAAGTGTTACGATTGAAAGAGCACCTTCGCTGTACTGTGTCCACAGACTGCGGATTCCGCTTGGAATTCTTGCAATGATACCAGCAAAGATAATCAGTGAGATACCATTTCCGATTCCGTTTTCGTTTATCTGTTCACCCAGCCACATCAGGAATGCTGTACCTGCAGTAAGTACCAGGATGATTACTGCAAATGAGAACCATGTCTGGTTGATAACTGCCTGTCTGAATAGACCGATTGTCAGACCAAGAGCCTGAACAAGTGCTAGTACAACAGTCAGATAACGTGTGATCTGAGCCATTTTCTTTCTGCCTGTTTCTCCTTCTTTCGCAAGTCTTTCGAAGTAAGGGAAAGCAATTGTCAGCAGCTGAATTATGATTGATGCTGTGATGTATGGTGTAATACTCAGAGCAAAAATCGTGAAGTTACTAAATGATCCGCCTGAGAAGAGGTCAAATAAATCTAAAAGACCCTTCTCACCTGTGAAGATCTGTGCTAAAGCGGCTCTATTGATTCCTGGAACCGGAATACATGATCCGATTCTGAATACTACGAGCATCATGATAGTAAAAATAATTTTACTTCTCATTTCAGGCACTTTGAATGCCTTAGAAACACTTTTTAGCATCTCCATATTAGATCACCTCTGCCTTTCCTCCAGCAGCTTCTATTTTTTCAACAGCAGATTTAGTGAACTTGCTAGCCTTAACTGTTAAAGCCTTTTCAAGTTCGCCGTTGCCTAGAACCTTAACGCCGTCGATAACCTGTTTTACAAGTCCTTCAGCCATTAGAAGTTCAGGTGTGATTTCTGTACCTGCTTCAAATCTGTTAAGATCTGAAACGTTGATGATTGTGTATTCTGTAGCCCATTTATTATGGAAGCCTCTCTTTGGAAGACGTCTGTAAAGTGGCATCTGACCACCTTCGAATCCAAGTCTTACACCGCCACCGCTTCTTGATTTCTGACCGTTCATACCTCTGCCGGCAGTTTTACCCTGTCCAGTAGCAGTACCACGACCTTTTCTCTTTGGGTTGCGAGTTGAACCTTCCGGAGCTCTTAATTCATGCAGTTTCATTGTTCTGTGCACCTCCCTTATAGTTCTTCTACAGTTACAAGATGCGCTACTTTTTCAACAGCACCACGAGTCTGTGGAGTGTCTGCTAATTCAACTGAACGATGCATCTTCTTAAGTCCTAACGCTTCTACAACTTTTCTCTGTTTAGGAGAAGCGCCAATTGTACTTTTAGTTAAAGTAATTTTTAACATTTTAGCCATGTTGCGATTCCTCCTATCCTAAGATTTCTTCAGGTGACTTTCCTCTTAGTTTAGCAACTTTTTCTACAGTCATCATACCTTTTAGACCTTCGATTGTTGCATAAGCCATGTTACCTGTGTTGTTTGAACCAAGTGATTTAGCTCTAACGTCTTTGATACCAGCAGCTTCAAGAACAGTTCTTACTGATGAACCTGCGATAACTCCAGTACCCTGTGCAGCAGGCATTAGTAAAACTTTTCCTGCTCCGAAAATACCAACGTTTCTGTGTGGTATTGTTGTTCCTACTGTAGGAACATATATTAACTTCTTCTTTGCATCTTCAACAGCTTTTCTTACGGCTTCAGGAATTTCCTGAGCTTTACCAAGACCAACGCCTACGTATCCGTTGCCGTCTCCAACAACTACAGTAACGCTGAATCTCATGTTTCTTCCGCCTTTAACAGTCTTTGCAACACGTCTGATGTTAACAATAGTTTCTGTTAGTTCAAGCTTGGATGCATCAATGATATTACGCATTCCTTTTGTCCTCCTGTTAGAATTTTAATCCGCCTTCACGAGCGCCGTCAGCTAATTCCTTTACTCTTCCGTGGTATAAGAATCCGCCTCTGTCAAAAGTAACAACTTCGATTCCTTTTTCTAGTGCTCTCTTAGCAACAGCTTCTCCAACTTTCTTTGCAGCTTCTTTGTTTCCGCCGTTAGCAATTTCTGCCTTTAGCTCTTTGTCGAGTGATGATGCTGATACCAGTGTAACCTTTGTTACATCATCGATAATCTGGCATGAAATGTTTTTGTTGGATCTGAAAACGCAAAGTCTTGGTTTTTCAGGAGTTCCGGATAAATTTTTTCTTACTCTTGCATGTCTTTTAACACGCTTATCGTTTCTGCTTTCTTTTGCCATTTTCACTTCACTCCTTTCTATTTAGCGCCTGTCTTGCCTTCTTTTCTGCGAATAACTTCATTTTCATACTTGATTCCCTTGCCCTTATATGGTTCAGGTTCTCTCCATGATCTGATGTTTGCAGCATAATTTCCAACAAGTGCCTTATCAATACCTTTTACTACTACTGTAGTAGCATCAGGAGCTTCAGTTGTAATTCCTTCAGGGTCAACCATTTCTACCGGGTGAGAGAATCCAAGGTTCATAACTAGTGTATTTCCCTTCTTTTCTGCTCTGTAACCTACACCGATAAGCTGCATTCTCTTTTCGTATCCATCTGTAACACCTACAACCATGTTGTTTACAAGTGTTCTAGCTAGACCATGCTGTGCTCTGTGGTTTCTATCTTCTGAAGATCTTGTGAAAATAACTTCATTATCTTTAATTTCGATGTTGATTAATTTGCTAACCTGTTCCTGCAGCTGACCCTTAGGTCCTTTTACTGTTACTAGATTGTTATCATCTACAGTAATTTCTACACCGGCAGGAAGTACAACAGGCTTTCTACCTATTCTTGACATATCTATTTCCTCCTACCAAACATAACAGATTACTTCGCCGCCAACGCCTAATTTTCTAGCTTCTTTATCGCTGATAACTCCCTTTGATGTTGAGATGATAGCGATACCTAGGCCACCAAGAACTCTTGGAACTTCGTTAGCCTTAGCATAAACTTTTAAACCTGGCTTTGAAATCTTCTTGATTCCATTGATAACTCTTTCTTTGTTTGCACCATATTTCATCTGAACTTTGATGATGCCCTGCTTGTTGTCGTCTACAACGTCGTAACCGCCAATGTAGCCTTCTTCAAGCAAAATCTCTGCAATTGACTTTTTCATCTTTGATGCAGGGATCTCTACTAATTCATGACCTACAGTATTGGCATTTCTGATTCTTGTTAGCATATCTGCTATTGGATCTGTCATTGTCATTACAGTATTTCTCCTTCCTCTTGCATGGTTCGAAGCTCTATCTCAAACCTTCGTACCCGAGCTAGGCTCAGCCTCAGATTTGATGATAGCTCTCCGCCTTTGCACTGATGTAACTTATATATCTTACCAGCTTGCTTTTCTTACGCCTGGAATTTCTCCTTTGTAAGCAAGCTCTCTAAAGCAAATTCTGCATATTCCATATTTCTTTAGTACAGAATGAGGTCTTCCACAAATTCTGCATCTTGTATATGCACGTGTTGAATACTTAGGTTTTCTCTGCTGTTTAACCTTAAGCGATGTCTTAGCCATCTTAACCTCCTACTTTTCGAACGGCATTCCAAGAAGTTCCAGTAGAGCTGCAGCTTCTTCGTCTGTTTTAGCCGTAGTTGTAAATACAATGTTCATACCTTTGATTGTGTCAACTTCATCATAGTTGATTTCAGGGAAGATTAACTGTTCTTTGATACCCATTGAGTAGTTACCTCTTCCATCAAATGAATTCTTGCTAACACCCTTGAAGTCTCTTACTCTTGGAAGAGAGATATTGAAGAATTTGTCAACAAATTCGTACATGTTGTCTCCTCTAAGAGTTACTTTAGCTCCAACTGGCATGCCCTGTCTTACTTTGAAGTTAGCGATTGACTTCTTAGCTTTTGTTGTAACAGGTTTCTGTCCGCTGATCAGACCCAGTTCTTTAACTGCTGTTTCTAGAATCTTTGAGTTTTCTTTTGCTTCTCCAAGACCCATATTTATAGTAACTTTCACAAGCTTAGGAACTTCCATTACGTTAGCGTAGTTGAATTTTTCCTGTAAAGCTGGGAAAACGTCATTTTTGTAAGTTTCTCTTAATCTAGCTGTCAAAATCGTCTCCTCCTTTCCTAGTCGATTACCTTACCGGTTTTTTTGTTAATTCTTACTTTTTTGCCATCTTCTACTGCGTATCCAACCTTAACTGCTTCGTTCGCTTTTGTGTCGTAGAACATTACGTTTGAAGCATCGATAGGTCCTTCAACGTGCTTGATTTCAGCTGGAGCAGTTCTTGTCTGCTTCTGATGCTTAGTCTGTACGTTTACGCCTTCAACGATAACTCTGTTTTCTTTTGGCATAGCCTTTAGGACTTTACCAGTCTTACCTTTATCTTTTCCAGTGATTACAATTACTGTATCATCTTTCTTTATACGCATCCTTGTCCACCTCCCTATAGTACTTCTGGTGCCAATGACACGATTTTCATAAAGCCTTTATCTCTTAGCTCTCTAGCTACAGGTCCAAAAATACGTGTACCTACTGGAGTTTTATCTTCTTTATCTTTAATGATAACCGCTGCGTTCTGGTCAAACTTAACATAGCTTCCATCTGCTCTTCTAGCACCTTTTTTAGTTCTAACCACTACAGCTTTAACAACGTCGCCCTTTTTAACAACGCCGCCTGGTGTTGCTTCTTTAACAGCACAAACGATTACGTCACCGATGTTTGCATACTGACGGCTAGTTCCGCCAAGAATTCGGATACATAAAAGTTCTTTTGCACCTGAATTGTCAGCAACTCTTAGTCTTGTTTCTGTCTGAATCATTGCCTGGTGCCTCCTTATTTAACCTTTTCAACGATGTTAACAAGTCTCCATCTCTTATCTCTTGATAGAGGTCTTGTTTCCATAATTCTAACTTTATCGCCAATATTGCATTCGTTGTTTTCGTCATGAGCCTTAACCTTTTTGGTTCTCTTAACAGCTTTACCATAAAGGGAATGTCTTACGAAGTCTTCGATTGCAACTACTACAGTTTTATCCATTTTGTCGCTTACTACGATGCCGACCTTTGTCTTTCTTCTATTTCTTTCTACTGCCATAGTAATACATCCTCCTTCCTATTAAGCCTGAACCTTTTCAAGCTCTTTTTCCCTGATTATAGTTTTTACTCTTGCAATATCTCTCTTAACTTCTCTCATCTTTACAGGGTTTTCAAGCTGACCTGTAATGTGCTGGAATCTAAGATTGAAAAGCTCTTTTTTCATTTTTTCAAGCTCAGCAACTAGCTCGATATCTGTCATTTCTCTCATTTTCTTTAGTTCCATTATGCTTCACCACCCTTTGCTGCTTCTTCTTTGATGGCAAACTTTGACTTGATTGGAAGCTTGTGACTTGCAAGTCTGATAGCTTCTCTTGCCTGTGCTTCAGTAACACCTTCAATCTCGAACATTACTCTACCAGGCTTAACTACTGCTACCCAGTATTCTGGAGAACCTTTACCGGAACCCATACGTACTTCTGCTGGTTTCTTTGTTACTGACTTATGTGGGAAAATCTTAATATATACTTTACCACCTCTTTTGATAGATCTTGTCATTGCGATTCTGGCAGCTTCTATCTGATTTGAAGTGATCCAGCCACATTCCTGTGCTACAAGGCCGTACTTACCATAAGTAATTGTATTACCTTTAGTTGCTACGCCCTTCATTCTACCTCTGTGAACTCTTCTATGCTTAACGCGCTTTGGCATTAACATGGCGTGTTCCTCCTTTCTCTAGTGCTTATTCTTCGATTGCTTCAGCTGGTGCTGCTTCAACCTGTGGTGCTTCTACTACTGGCTCCTGCTTAGGAGTCTTTCTAACTCTTGGGTTTACAGCCTTTGGGGCTTCCTGTCTAGCGTTTCTGTCAAAACGATCATTTCTTCTTCTGTCGTTTCTTCTTCTGTCGCCGTCTCTTCTACCCTTTCTTTCTCTTCTGTCGCGCTTTTCTTCGCGGATTGGGCTCTGTAATCCCTTGTCTAAAATTTCGCCGTGGTTAATCCAAACCTTAACGCCGATCTTACCATAAGTTGTATCAGCTTCAGCGAAACCGTAATCGATGTCAGCTCTGATTGTGTGTAGTGGAACGTTACCTTCTGAGTATTTTTCGCTTCTAGCGATTTCTGCTCCACCAAGTCTACCTGAGCAAAGGATTTTGATACCTTTTGCGTTAGCTTTCATTGTTCTGCCGATAGCCTGCTTCATAGCTCTTCTGAATGAAACTCTTCTTTCTAGAGCCTGAGCAACGCTTTCAGCTGTAAGCTGTGCATCTAATTCTGCTCTTCTAACTTCTTCGATTGAGATTTCTACTTCTTTCTTAGTCATCTTAACTAGTGCAGCCTTTAGTTCATCGATGCCGTTTCCAGCTCTTCCGATAACCATACCAGGTCTTGCAGTTAATACGATAACTCTGATTTTATTTTCTGCAGCTCTTTCGATTACTACTTTTGAAACGCCTGCTGCATAAAGCTTTTTCTTAACGTATTCTCTAACTTTATTATCTTCGATCAGCATGTCTGCAAAGTCATTCTTGTCAGCATACCATTTTGAGTTCCAGTCTTTGATTACGCCCACTCTTAATCCATGTGGACTTACTTTCTGACCCATTCAGTGAACCTCCTATTCTTAGTCTCTCTCCTTAAGAGTTACGCCAACGTGGCTTGATCTCTTAAGAATGATTGATGCTCTACCCTGTGCTCCGGCTCTCCATCTCTTCATTGTAGGGCCCTGATGAGCGTATACTTCTGCAACATATAAGTTGTCTGGATTCATGTCGTGGTTGTTTTCAGCGTTTGCTGCTGCTGAAAGTACAACTTTTTCGATGATTTCAGCTCCCTTACCAGGAGTGAACTTTAGAATGTTTAGTGCCTCGTTTAAGTCCTTACCTCTTACAAGATCTGCAACAGGCTTTAGCTTTATAGGAGACATTCTCACATATTTTGCAACTGCTTTTGCTTCCATTTTTATCTCCCTTTCTTATCTAACTTTTGATGACTTATCGGCAGCATGACCTTTGTATGTTCTTGTTGGAGCGAATTCTCCAAGTTTGTGTCCTACCATGTCTTCTGTAATATATACTGGAACATGTTTTCTGCCGTCATGGACTGCAATAGTGTGACCCACCATCTGTGGGAAAATAGTTGATGGTCTTGACCAGGTCTTAACAACTTTCTTTTCGTTAGCTTCGTTCATTGCTTCGATAGCCTTTAGAAGCTTAACTTCTACGAAAGGACCTTTTTTAATTGATCTGCCCATTATCTATGCTCCTTCCTTATTTCTCATTTCTCTTCTTTACAATATACTGGTTTGAAGCCTTGTTCTTCTTTCTTGTCTTATAGCCAAGAGCAGGTTTACCCCAAGGTGTAACAGGATTCTTACGTCCTACTGGAGCTCTACCTTCACCACCACCATGTGGGTGATCGTTAGGGTTCATAACAGAACCTCTTACTGTAGGTCTCCATCCCATATGTCTCTTTCTACCTGCTTTACCAATCTGGATGTTTGAATGTTCGCCATTACCAACTTCACCGATTGTAGCTCTGCAGTTAATAAGAACTTTTCTTACTTCGCCGGAAGGTAGTCTTACCTGAGCGTATTTGTCTTCTTTAGCCATCAGCTGTGCACCGTTACCTGCTGATCTAGCAAGCTGTCCGCCTTTTCCAGGTTTAAGTTCAATGTTGTGGATGATTGTGCCTACTGGAATGTTAGCGATTGGAAGTGCGTTACCGATTTTGATGTCTGCTTCTGGACCTGAGTAGATAACATCTCCAACCTGAAGTTTTTCTGGAGCAAGGATGTATCTCTTTTCGCCGTCTGCGTATGTGATAAGTGCAATGTTAGCACTTCTGTTTGGATCGTATTCGATTGTTGTAACTGTACCTGGAATATCGTCCTTAGTTCTCTTGAAGTCGATGATTCTGTACTTAGGTCTTGTACCGCCACCTCTATGTCTTACAGTGATTTTACCTCTTGAGTTTCTTCCTGAGTGCTTCTTAAGAGTTACTGTAAGAGACTTCTCAGGTTTCTTAGCTGTGATTTCTTCAAATGTAGAAACCGTCATACCTCTTAAACCAGGAGTGGTCGGATTGTATTTTTTAATTCCCATTGTAGCCTACCTCCTATATTACAGACCCTGGAAGAATTCGATTTCTTTGCTGCTGTCTGTAAGAGTTACGATTGCTTTTTTATAAGCAGCTGTCTTACCTACGTTTCTTCCCATTCTCTTAACTTTACCGTCCATATTCATGATGTTAACTTTCTTAACATCTACACCAAAGATTTCTTCGATTGCAAGCTTAACTTCTGTTTTGTTAGCGTCTACTGCAACTTTGAATGTGTACTTCTTATTCTGAGCAATGTCTACACTTCTTTCAGAAATTACAGGTTTGATAATTACATCATATGCTGTTCTCATTATAAGTACACCTCCTCAATCTTTTCTACAGCTTCTTTTGTTAGAATGAAGCTTGTGTGGTTTACGATTTCGTAAACGTTCATTGTTCCTACAAGAGCAGTTCTTACTCCAGGAATGTTAGCAGCTGATTTAACAACGTTGTCATTCTTTTCAGCTGTTACGATTAAAGCTTTCTTTCCAGCTTTAACGTTCTCAAGAACCTTTACCATCTCCTTAGTTTTTGGAGCATCGAAGTTTAGTTCATCAAGAACGATGATTTCATTGTTTGCAACCTTAGCTGAAAGAGCAGATTTCATAGCTAATCTCTTTAGCTTCTTAGGAACTGTGTATCTGTAGTCTCTTGGCTTTGGTGCAAATACGATTCCTCCACCGATCTGTGAAGGGTCTGTTGAGCTACCCTGTCTGTGACGACCAGTACCTTTCTGTCTGAAAGGCTTTCTTCCGCCTCCTCTTACTTCAGCTCTTGTCTTAGCTGACTGAGTGCCCTGTCTCTGGTTTGCAAGGTAGTTAACTACTACTGCATGAACAGCGTTAGCATTTGGCTCAATGCCGAATATTTCATCTTTAAGCTCAATTACTCCGGCTTCTGCTCCGGCCATATTAAGCATAGTTACTTTTGCCATTACGTGCTTCCTCCTTTCCTGAGTTCGTCTTATTTGTCCTGACCTTTGACAGCGTACTGGATTCTTACCAGGCTACCCTTGCCTCCAGGTACTGCACCCTTAACAAGCATTAGGTTTCTGTCAGCGTCAACTTTTACTAAAACAACATTCTGAACTGTAACTGTCTCACGACCCATTCTTCCAGGACCTGCATTGCCCTTGAATACTCTTGATGGGTAAGTACCAGCTGCTAAAGCACCAGCTAATCTCTTGTGTTTTGAACCGTGAGTCATAGGACCTCTGTGGTGTCCGTGTCTCTTGATGTTACCCTGAGTTCCCTTACCTTTTGAAACGCCAGTAACGTCAAGCTTCTTGCCTTCTTCGAAGTCAGCAACTGTGATTACCTGTCCAAGTTCGTAAGTTTCGCCTTCTTCAACTCTGAACTCAGTTAAGTGTTTCTTAAGTGGAGCACCGCTCTTTTCGAAGTGTCCAGTTAATGGTTTGTTAACTCTGTGAGCTTTTGTGTCTTCGAATCCGACCTGTACTGCATTGTAACCATCAGTCTCAACTGTCTTGATCTGAGTTACAACTTCAGGACCAGCTTCAATAACAGTTACAGGAATTACTTCTCCTGTTTCTGCGAAAATCTGAGTCATTCCGATTTTCTTTCCTAAAATTGCTTTCATTATTTTTCCTCCTTGATTCTTACAGCGGATTGGAGCCTTGCGACTCTAATCATACTAAGGGAGAGTCCCTTACTTAATTATGAAATCTTATAGTTTGATTTCGATGTCTACACCTGCAGGCAGATCAATCTTAGTTAATGCATCTGTAGTCTGTAGTGTAGCGTTTGTGATGTCGATAAGTCTCTTGTGAGTTCTCTGTTCGAACTGCTCTCTGCTGTCCTTGTATTTGTGAACAGCTCTTAAGATTGTTACGACTTCCTTTTCTGTTGGTAGTGGAATTGGACCTGAAACATCTGCTCCAGTCTTCTTCGCAGTTTCTACGATCTTTGCTGCTGACTGATCCAGCAGAGCGTGATCATAAGCCTTAAGCTTAATTCTGATTTTCTGTAATTCGCTCATTTTTTCCTCCTAAAATATTTCTGTACTGTTTTCGCTATGCTTGTACAAGGGGTTCTAATGCCTGCTTTCCAACGTGTGCAGGTCATTTTGCTTACTTAGCACACGCCTCCGTGCGTTTCTTTATTTTTTACACAAAGCAAAAGCGGCGAACACCTCCGCCCCCATCGAGTGAGGACAATTCTCAGCAGAAATTACCTGATAGCTCAGCAACTTCCTGCTTCATCGCCTTAAGCAAGCTTTTATAGTATATAATAACTTGTCAAAGAATGCAAGACTTTTTTTGAACTTTTTTTCGCCTTTTTTTAAATTTATTTTTTCACAAAGCTTGAGTTATCAATAGTTACAGCGGCCTAACTAATAACACGTACCCGTGTGTTTCTTTTTATAAAACGTCCTACTCTAATCAACTTTAAAAAATTTCTAAAAATTTTATTTGCATTGAAATTCCAACGCTTATTGCACCCGATTTAATATTTTATACAAATTTTGTCATCTAAAAACTTCCATCATCAGAATTCATCATAAGGATCAAAGCCGCTTCTGTGTAATTTTTTTAGATCAAAAGCGCTGCCCGGACCTAGGGCAATTTGCAAATGCCGCGCCAAAGCACGCCGCAAATGACACGCCAAGGCAACTCGTAGATACCGCGCCTAGATCCCCGTACAACGTTGAACCTAGGCGTATCGCAAATGACACGCCAATGTCACGCACCACGCAGCGCCCAGGGGAGTTCGCAAACGCCGCGCCAATGTCACGCACCATCACCTTCGAATTACAACCACACCTAGGTCAAGGCTTCATTTCGATGCACAATTTATGTTTTCATTTTTTCTTCTATATATAATGTAGTTATTTTATCCGTCACAACTTTCATCTTTCGGTTTCTTATCACTAGATAAAGTTGTTCATCCGCATGTTCCGCTTCACCACAGAATCCCTTTGGTGCATCATCTTTGTTTTCTCATCGCAATGACTTTGTTTGCGCAGCCGCTTTGTTCCCATACCACTATGCCGAAACAGACTCTATGATAAAATCATTTAAATTTGAGATTGCGCAAGATCAAAGCCGCTAATCCCCGTATCCATCTCCCAAGAAAAAAACGAAAGCCTATACACATGCATTTACATGGCAAATCGACACCACAAATTAAATAATAAAAAAAATTTATAATTTATGTTTAACTTCCAGAAAACGGGTATAATATAGATATAACGTAATTAGAAATCACGAAATAAAACCTAAGGAGGTAAATTATTATGGTAAAACTATTAAAATGTATGCATTGTGGAAATATAGTAGAAATGGTAGAAGATAAGGGAGTTCCTGTAGTATGCTGCGGTGACAAGATGACAGTTCTTGAACCAAACACAACTGACGCAGCTCAGGAAAAACACGTTCCTGTAGTAGAAGTTGAAGGAAATGTAGTAAAAGTAACTGTAGGAAGCGTTGAGCATCCAATGACAGAAGAACATTACATCGGATTCATCTACTTAGAAACAACTCTAGGCCTGAAGAAAGCTATGCTAGACCACACAGGCAAACCAGTTGCAGAGTTCGCTCTTCTAGACGGAGAAAAACCAGTTGCAGCTTACGAATATTGCAACCTACACGGATTCTGGAAAAAAGAACTGTAAATTAATCAACATTCAATATAACATTTTGTAACCTTCAAACAAAACAAAACAAACAAAGAGGCTTCGCCGGCGGAATCAATCCAAGGGCTAAGCCTCTTTTTTATATGAGTATGCGATCAAAGATTCTGCTCGCACCAAAGTAACTGGCCGGCGAGTTTTATTGATGCCAGCGATTAAAACACCAGCCTTCGGATTCAGATACAGCAAGAATTCTAGTTTCAGCAGTCGTGCTGTATTATCAGGCAGCCTTTTACAGCACAGTTCAAAAAATCAAAAGCTGTGCTGTATTTCAATCGGAAATTTACAGCATGATTTAAGAATTCAAAAACTATGCTGTAAATCACTGATTTTAATTGAGCTGGACCCGTGTCCACACTTTGGGGTCCATTATAATAATGAAAATGGATGCAGTTTCCAGGAACACCCAATATATGCATCCATTTTTTCACCATCCATTTGAAGCATATTCCTATGTTCTTCAAAATCCGCTTCCATACCAGGCCTAAAAAACGGAAGCACATTTTGACTTTTCTCTATTTATGCTTCCGTCAGCCGCTCTAAAAATTGAAGCATATTTCGCGGTTCTTCAATACCTGCTTCAATTACACCTCTAAAAAACGGAAGCACATTTTGGCTTTTCTCTATTTATGCTTCCAAACGCAATCTCGGGCCCCAAAATCTCACATCGGCAAGCCAAACCTTTGATGCACATTTACAAATTCCCAAATTCACCTTTCATTTGCAAAAAAAGAATGCATATTTTCCGCAAACAGAAAATATGCATACATATATCCCTCAAATCCTGGCAAAGCCAAAGCCCTATTACAAGTAATCAGATCAAACAGCGCGTCACCTAACAAACCTGCGCCATCTATTTTCTAGCAAAATATCTGATAAGAATCGACTCAAGCATATAAGAAAATAGCAGGAGTGACCCAAAGGTAACTATCAGCGCCATAAACACAGCCCTGTATGATTCTACAAATAAATTTACTACAGCTGTAACTGCAACTGCTATAGATAAGAGAACCTGTAGCACTAGGAGAACCACAGAGTTCGCCTTTGCATCGGCGCTTTCTATTTCATCTATTTCTATACCGGACTTTTTCAGCGCAATTACATTGTAAATTGTATTTATGCCGATAACCAGCATCAGAATTCCAACGATCATAAGCTTCGGATCTATAACACCAGATAATACGTTCACAAATATATCAAGTATTGCAAGGGCCGAAAAACATCCTCCTATGATAAATTTTTTCTTTAAAAAAAACTTCATAAAACTCTCCCTTCACAAATGGCACATGTCTTATGTATAACACACATTTTAAGCATATGTCAACAAAGGTAAAGAAAATTTAAGAAAACGTCACATATTTTACAAATACAAAAGCCGAAAAACTCGCCGCTAATTAGCGAATTTCTCGGCCATTTGCAAATAGAGTTATTATGAACGACCGCGACCTAATAGTCAGCGGATTTCCATAGCAATATAACCTTTATTATATAAATACTTTTTCGGTAGCCATCACTTTCAACCAATACTCATGCCGCAGAGCTACTCTACTACCGGCCTCAGCACACCAGTGCCGCGCCATCATTTTCGCCATAGCAGCCATCACTTTCAGCCATCACCTGCATGCCATCGCCTTCGCCTCAGCTTCTTGAAAAATCAGCTTCTCGGCTTCTCGGCAAATCAACGCCTCAGCACAACATCGCCGCGCCATCATTTGCCATCAGTACCTTGGAGCGTAGGCATACCTGAACCGCAGCGTCGTAGCGTCGCAGTGTCGCAGTGTCGCAGTGTCGCAGTGCCACCTCTATAACTTTTGTACATTCTTTCTACATCTATATCTACAACTATTTTGTGTGTCTATAGTCGGCAAGTTCTTCTGCAATATTCAGCATGTGATCGCCGATTCTCTCAAAGTCAGTCAGAAGCTCAGTGTAAAGAACGCTGCTGAGCTCAGTACAAATACCTGCGTGCATTCTATCTATGTGAGCATCTCTGAATCGTCTTGTCATATCGTCTATCTTCTGTTCGAGTGCCGCAGCCTCGCTTAGATGCGCAATATCAAGGTGATTTAGGTTTTTGATCATGTCCATACCCTTTAGGCTGACAGATTCCATATCCTTCACTTCATCAGATGCGTAGCTTGAGAATTCAGCTCGACCTTCCTTCATGCGCTCCATATACTCACTTATATTCATCGCATGGTCGCCAACACGCTCTAGGTTAGAACAGATTCTAAAGTAGCTATTGATAACAACAGAGTCCTTGGCATTGACCTCGTGGATCATCATCTTTGATATGAAGCTGGAAATTTCTTTGTTAAGGAAGTCTATATACTCCTCCCTCTCTGCAATCTTTGCAAACAGCCCTGTATCTCCAGTCCTGATAACCTCAAAGCTATCCTTCAGATTGTCTTTTACCATTTCAGCCATTCTTATAAGCTCGTTCTTTGTGCTGGAAAGTAAGATTGAAGACATACCGATTGTGTATTCCTCTGTTCTCATCTCTGGCTGCAGATAAACAAGTTTCTGAACGCTGCCTTCCTCTTCTGGAGTCTCTGGCAGAATCACTCTTGCAAGTTTTGCTAGGTAATTTCCAAAAGGTAGAAGCAGAATTGTTGTAACTATATTAAATAATGTGTGCATGTTTGCAATCTGCGCTGTTGTATTTCCCGGTGTCCATGACTCAACAAAATCAGTCAGCGGCATTGTTACACATACAATTGTAAATATTGTTGTACCGATAACATTGAACATCAGGTGAATCAGCGTAGCGCGCTTTGCGTTTCTCGTAGTTCCAATAGATGCAAGAACTGCCGTTATACACGTACCTATATTTTGACCGAACAAAACGAATACGGCGCCATCAAGCCCGATAAGTCCGCTCATAGCAAGCGCCTGCAGGATTCCGACAGATGCCGAAGACGACTGAATGATAGCCGTAAACACCATACCTGCCAAGATACCAAGAATTGGATTAGTAAAGCTTGTCATAAGGCTGATAAACTCCGGTGACTCACGAAGAGGCATCATTGAAGAGCTCATCATTTCCATTCCTATGAACAAAACACCAAGTCCTGCGATTATATTTCCATAATTGTTGAGCGACGCTTTCTTGAAAAATACAACCATTGCCACACCAACAAAGGCAAACAGCGGTGCAACAGCTCCAACGTCTAAGGCGATAAGCTGTCCTGTAATAGTTGTACCTATATTAGCCCCCATTATAATCCATACCGCCTGATTAAGCGTCATCATTCCTGCACTTACAAATCCGACAACCATGACAGTCGTTGCCGAAGAAGACTGAATGATAGCCGTGATACCTGCACCGACAGCAACAGCAAAAAATCTATTTGCCGTAAGCTTCTCCAGAATATCCTTCATGCGGTTACCTGCTGCTGCTTCAAGACCTTCACTCATCATCTGCATTCCGTACAGGAACAGAGCAAGTCCTCCCAGCAGGCTCAAAAAATATCCTATGCTCATATAAAAACTCCTCTCTTTTCTAAAAAAACCAGACTGAATTATATATGAGAGCGCCTATGGGGTCAAGATTAAAATAGTATTAGATAATATCTAAGCGAAAAATCGAAAGATACTCTCCGAAAATCAAGGCATACTCACAGCGTGCATTCATCAATCAACAAAAATGCTACCGCCTATAAACTCTCTAATTATCGAGTTGTTAACTATTACAGAATCATCCTCTATCTTTCTGAAGAATCTAAGGAACTTTAGAAGTCTTACAGCCTCTGCATATTCCTCTTCCATAGGTGTAATGCTAAGAAGAAGATTCTCAGCGTATTTTCTGAGTACAGAAATTTCATACACATGATATGAATTAAAGAAAACATCTGCCTCGTTACTGTAAGGGAAAATATTTCTATCTTCTCCTGCACGCACCTTTGGCCAGTCTCTAATTGTACTCTGTGCATTTCTTCCCCTATAAAGATTATCTCTTACCATTCTGCGAAGCATACGCTCGTCAGTAGTTGGAATTCTGTTGTGAGCATCAATATTTAACTGAGTCAGAGGGCTGATATAAATCTTAAACTTCTCGTTATCGTCTATAGACTCTGTGAGCGTTCCGTTAAGTCCGTGAATGCCCTCTATAACAATCGGCTGATTCTTTGATATCTTGATTTTTCTTTTTCCGAAAACCTTGTGACCTGTTACGAAGTCGAATTCCGGTATGTCAACAGTCTCCCCTCTTAGAAGACCGTTCATGCAGTCATTGAAGAGTCCTATATCTAGAGCATCTAGATTTTCAAAATCGTATTCGCAGTGCTCATCCTTTGGTGTATCCTCTCTTTCTAGGAAGAAATCATCAGTTCCAAGATACAGAGGCTTTAGACCGTTTACTCTCAGCTGAACACATAGTCTTCTTGCAAAAGTTGTCTTTCCCGATGATGATGGACCTGCAATCAAAATGATTCTCTTTTTCTGAGTTTTGATCATATCGGCAATCTGCGCTATTTTCTTTTCGTGAAGAGCTTCCGAAATCTGTATAAGCTCCTTATATTCACCACTTTCGATTTTCTCGTTCAAATCAGATACGTAATTTACACCAAGAAGCTCGTCCCATCTTGTCTGCTCGCTGAACGCCTGATACATTTTCACTTCATCAACAAAATCAGGAATCACATTTGGATTGCTCGGATGAGGAAATCTCAGAAGAATTCCTTTGCGATATTTCATAAGCTCAAAATGCTTAATATATCCTGTGGATGGAACCATCAATCCATAAAAGAAGTTTCTATATCCCTGCAGCGAATAGAATGTAACATATGAAAGATTAAGAGATGCAGCAAGCAGTCTCTGTTTTTCCATTCTTCCATCGCGCTCAAGAATTTTCATTGCATTTTCCCTGTCAACGATTTCTCTAACAAAAGGAAAGTTTCCGTCAACAAGCTCATGCATTCTCTCCTCTATACGTCTTACATCTTCTTCTGTAATCTCGTCATCTGTAAGAGTCTGAGTATAAAGCCCTTTGTTCAGCGAGTTCATAATTCCGATTTCATCGTATCCAAGCACATCATATACAGCCTTGAGGTATATGAGCGATAAACTGTGCTGGTATATAAGGTTCGCCGCCTGAGTTCTCATATCCAGGAATTCAACGTTGCACGACTCCTGAAGTGCGTATCCGAGTTCCTGAATCTGATTATTAACCTTTGCAGCAAGCACCGTATAAGGTAGCTCATCCTTCATGCTCTTGTATATGTCCTCCAGTCTTTTGCCGGATTCCACCTCTATCTCACTCCACTCTCCCTTTGGAGATGTTCTAAGCTTTATTTTCATACCAAAATGTCTGCCCATCGACCTTTCGCCGAGGCATCCTCCTTTCCGCCATCCTGTAACTGAATCGTTACCCCCATAATATCACAAAGTCCGCGTATCAAAAAGACTGCGGCTTAAATTTCCGCAGTCTTCACAAATAATACATATCTTTCGCACGCCTAGGGACAATCTAGCTTGCCAAATCCTCACTTCCGGTTATTTTGAATCCTGCTGCTCCATGTAAAGCTCCACAACTCGCTTCATCTCTGTATCAAGCAGCGTGATTCCCTTTCCCATTCTATCATGCTTCTCGTTCCAATCCCTAATGTCAAACTTAGGCTTCTGCCCGTTCCATGCAACTATGTTAAGTTCCTTCTTCCATCCGGAGTCATGAGTTGCAATTACGCCAATTTGTTTAACGATTTCAAATGTTACTGTTCTCTCTTCCATAATTCCTCCACGGTACCCTTTTCTATAAAATACCATTTTTGGAAATTATTGTCAATACTTTCCAATCATATTGTGCATCGCAAGATGGCTACGCCTACACTATATCAGTAACAACAAGCTCTGGTCTATTAAAGAGTCTAAAAGGAAAAGTGCTGTTTCCAAGACCCCTGCTTATAACCATAAGCCCACTTCCACATTTATGAAGGCCTTGAGTATATTTTGGTAAAGCTCCCTGCTCCGGAGCATAGAGCCCCTGCCCTGTAAAAGGTATCCTAAACTGTCCCCCGTGGGCATGTCCCGAGTAGACAATATCAAAGCCTCCTTTTGCATATATATCTATAATCTGCGGCTCGTGGGCAAGAAGAAGCTTTGGTCCATCAAAACAGTCTCTTGCAAGCTCCTCCAAAACATCAATTATAACAGCCTCATCATAATCCCTGCAGTCCCTATCATATCCTCTGCTTTTGTTTATCGTATCCTCGCAAAGTCCGCACATATGAAACGTCACGCCTCTACATTCAAAATCCGTGCACCTGTTGAACAAAACATCCATAAGCCCAGACTCAGACTCAAGAAACTCTCTGTATTCATCGGGGTTTAGAGCTGTTTCGTGATTTCCATCCACATAAAACAAAGGTGCTATTTCCGCAAGACCTTTCACCGCGCAGGCTGCCGCCCTATAATCTGTAAAATTCCTGTCTATAAGATCTCCGGAAATTACAATGGCATCAGGCCTCTCCTCTTTACATTTTAATATGAGCTTATTTTGATTTTTACCAAAATATCTGCTCTGAAGGTCTGAAACCTGCAGAATTCTTACAGGCTTTTCGATTCCAAGGTCCAAATTTATCTTGTAATTTGTAACGGTAATCGATTTTGTTTCAAATCTTAGAAATAATATAAGCGCTATCAAAGCCGCGACTATTGTAGCTATAGTAATCCCATTCAAAATCACACATCCTTTACTGTTGCTATTAATCTATTTTACGATTATAATATAGTCATTACAAGGGGGTAATGAACTATGAAGAAAAGATATCTAGTTATTCCTGCCGCGCTTCTACTTTTAACTGGAATGTACATCGGCAGTGAGAGCAAACCGAAAATCACATCTTCTGTAAAAAATGATATTATCATGCGCTCCAAGAACTTTATTCAGAGGCTTCACCGCAGAGATTATCACAGCTGTTATACTCTCTTCGACGAAAGAATGAAAGCTTCCATGAGCGAAGAACGCCTGAAGGCAACCTTTGACAGAGTGCTCGACTCTCTCGGCGATTTCGTCAGATTCAAGTCCGTGTCAATCTCAAGCCACGAGGCATTCAGCGATGAATTTATCATTTGCTCAATCAAATGTGAATATGCAAACGGATCTGCATCATATACAATTTCGTTTAACAAAGAATTAGAAATAGGCGGTCTCTACATCAAGTAGAGCCGCCCTTTTTTTAAGCAAATTAAATATCAAGTTCAAGTTCCACTGGACAATGGTCGCTTCCCATAATATCAGAGTGAATCTTAGCTTCTTTTATACGATCTTTTAGCACATCGCTTACGAGAAAATAGTCAATTCTCCATCCCGCATTATTTTTTCTGGCATTGAATCTATATGACCACCAGCTGTATGCTCCTGTAACATCAGGATAAAGGTATCTAAAGGTATCTGTAAATCCAGCATCAAAGAGTTCTGAAAGCTTACCTCTCTCTTCGTCGGAAAATCCTGCATTTCCCCTATTTGTCTTAGGATTCTTTAGGTCAATTTCAGAAAATGCCACATTTAGATCGCCGCAAATTATAACTGGGCGCTCTTTCGCAAGCTCAGATACATATGCTCTAAAGTCATCTTCCCATTTCATCCTGTAGTCTATTCTTTTGAGTTTATCTTGTGCATTCGGCACATAAACATTGATCAAATAAAACTCTTCATACTCTAGAATCAGAGCTCGTCCCTCATCTGTATGCTCACCAAAGTTTTTCTTAACCGACAAAGGTTCTCTGCGGGCAAAGACAGCAGTCCCCGAATAGCCCTTTTTCTCGGCACTGCAGAAGTACTGGTGATAACCAGGAAGGTTAACACTCGCCTGTCCCTCCTGCATCTTTGTTTCCTGAATACAGATAAAGTCAGCATCAAGATTCATCATGGATTCTTCAAAGCCTTTGCCAAGGCAAGCTCTGAGTCCATTTACGTTCCAAGATATAAATCTCATTACAGTGCTGCTAGTTCTGCTGCTGTCTGTGCTGCTACTTTAGCATTGTTAAACACAAGCTCGATATTTGCATCTAAACTATCTCCACCTGTGATTTCCTTTACCTTTGCAAGAAGGAATGGTGTAGTTTCTTTTCCGTGGATTCCTTTTTCGAACAGCTCACTAACTGCTTTGTCGATTGCTCCGTTGATCAGATCTGCATCCATTGAATATTCTTCTGGAATTGGGTTTGTTAGAAGCATTCCGCCCTTTAGACCGATTGCACGCTGTGCGTAGAAAGCCTCTGCAACTTCCTTTGGTGTGTCTAGTCTATAGTCAACGCCAAATCCGCTCTTTCTTGTGTAGAATGCAGGAAGCTCATCAGTTCCGTATCCGATTACAGGAACTCCCTTTGTTTCTAGGTATTCTAGTGTAAGGCCAAGGTCTAGGATTGCCTTTGCTCCTGCGCAAACTACCATAACAGGTGTCTGAGCAAGTTCTTCTAAGTCTGCTGAGATATCCATAGTTGTTTCAGCACCTCTGTGAACGCCGCCGATTCCGCCTGTAGCAAATACTTTAACGCCTGCCATATTAGCGATAATCATTGTTGTTGCAACTGTTGTAGCTCCGTCGATCTTCTTTGATAAAACTACTGGAAGGTCTCTTCTTGAGCATTTTACGATTTCTGTACCCTTTTTGCCTAGGTATTCGATTTCCTCATGAGAAAGTCCGCATTTTAGCTTTCCTCCTAGGATTGCAATTGTTGCAGGAACTGCTCCGTTTGCTCTTACAACCTCTTCTACCTTAAGTGCAGTCTCAACGTTCTGAGGGTAAGGCATTCCGTGTGAGATGATAGTTGACTCAAGGGCAACTACAGGCTTATTGTTTTCCAGTGCTTCTTTTACTTCCGGTGAAATTTCTAAAAATCTGTTCATGTTTAAATCCTCCTGATAATCTTCTGTTATAAGTTAACGTTAATGCCGGCTTCATCAAATCCGGCCTTTTTCAATGCTCTTTCTATGTTAAGCTCATGGTTTATCGTATGCTCGCATTCAACTGCGATTGCTGCGCTTCCCCCTGCAATTTTGCCCGAGACCTCTAGGGATTTTCCGTTCATGTATGACCATACAAGCGCTCCCATAAAAGCATCTCCGCCGCCTGTCGTGTTGACAAGTTTTGTATCAGGGCAAGGTATTTTGCAGCTACTTTCTGAGTCTGCACAGTACACACCATCTGCTCCAAGGCTTATGAATACCCTCTTAAGTCCACTCTCAAGAAGCTTGTCTGCCGCTTCTTTTAAGCTCCCATCATCTGTGATTTTGATGCCAGTCAGATATTCAGCCTCGAGTCTGTTAGGCTTAAGGGTATGAATCTTTCCGATAATATTTTCAAGCTTAGCTGCTTTGATCGTTGAAACTGGGTCAACAAATATTGGCGCTTTGCAGTTTTCGCAGAGCCATCTGAGAGACTCCTCCGGTATGTTCGTATCTGAGACAACTACCTTGGCCTTGTTCAGAAGCTCTATATTTTCTGCAAGATACTCTGGCGTTACATAATCAAAGATTTTCATGTCGGAAAGTGCAATTTCCATGTCGCCATGCTCATCTGCAATAAACAGGTATGTTGCATTTGACTGATCCTGTATGTGTCTTGCTCTACTTATGTCTATCTTTTCTTCTTTGCACGATTTTTCTATCGTGTGTGTAAACTCATCGCTTCCGATAGCCGTAAGCATATAAACCCTTACACCAAGAAGTGCCATGTTGTTTGCGATGTTTCTTCCGACTCCGCCGATAGAAACTGTAACCTTTCCTGGGTTTGAGTCCTGAGCAACGAGGGGATTAAACGGAATTCCCCCTATATCTCTGTTAAGACCTCCGACAACTACTGCATATTCCGGCTCCGAAAGCACATAGCCTTTGCCTGATATGTATCCTTTCTTCATCAGATTCGATATATGCACAGCTACAGAAGATCTTGTTATTCCTGCTTTTTCTGCAAGCTCCTGCTGAGAAATCATAGGGTTTTCTCTGATCCACTGCAGAATTTCTTCTTCTCTGTTTGTCATTTTACTTCGGCGAATTGATTTCCATGATAACCTACAGGAGATATCGCCTCGACCTTCCTTTCTCTTTATATCAATTACTATATTCCGGTCATTCCTAAACATTTGTTGATTGTAATAATCTTTCGTTTATATATTCTCATATTCTTGTCCCGTTGTCAATATTAATTGAACTGATTTTCATATTATGTTATACTGATACAAGTCCTAGCACCGCCGAATTCAAAGAAGATGGCGGTTTTCTAATTATGAATGTTAACGGTTATATTTTAACGGAAATATTATACGGAGGTATTTATGGATTTAAACTTTTTTGAAATAATCAAATCTGCCATTTACGGCATCGTGGAAGGTATTACCGAATGGCTTCCTGTCAGCAGCACAGGCCATCTGATTCTTCTAGAGGAGATCCTTCCTATGAATGTATCAAAGGATTTCTGGAACGTTTTCCTTGTAGTTATTCAGCTTGGAGCAATTCTAGCTGTAGTTTTGAACTTCTGGTCACAGATCTGGCCGTTTCAGTCAAAGAAAAAAGGCTCAGTAGTAAAAATGGATATAATGACGATGTGGTTTAAAATCATCGTAGCCTGCATCCCGGCCGGCGTAATAGGGCTGCTCCTCGATGATCTCATCGACAAATACCTGTACAACTCAACAGTCGTTGCTATCATGCTAATCCTAGTCGGCGTCGCATTCATCATCATCGAAAGCCGCAATGCAGGCCATCAGCCCCGCGTAACTTCGATGAACGACCTCTCATACAAAGACGCCCTAATAATAGGAATGTTTCAGCTTGTATCAGCCGTTCTTCCTGGAACCTCAAGATCAGGCTCAACTATCATCGGCGGCCTCATGATTGGGGTAAACAGAACTGTTGCCGCCGAATTCACATTCTACCTTGCAATCCCTGTTATGTTTGGCGCGAGCCTTCTCAAGATTCTAAAATTCGGTCTCGCATTCACAGCATCAGAGCTTGTAATACTTCTAATCGGAATGATTGTAGCCTTCGTTGTTTCTATCATAGTAATCAGATTCCTGATGAGCTATATCAAGAAGCACGATTTCAAGGTATTCGGTTACTACAGAATCGTACTTGGAATACTAGTACTTCTGTATTTCGGAATCATGCACTAGTATAAAGGCACACGAGTTTGAGTAGCTAGGCGCTGCATAACCAGAGCATCGAGGTATCAGGTATCTGGGCACTAGGGCATTCAAGTTGCTGAGCGACCAAGCACCAAGCAACCAGGTAGCTGGGCGACCAGGCATCTAGTTAACCGAGCGGCCAGGCTTCTGGACGACCGGGCGGCCAAGCATCTAGGTAACCGAGCGGCCAGGTTTCTGGGCGAGCATGCAACCGAGCAACTAGGCAACTAGGCATCCGAGCACTAGCGCAAGTGTGCATCAAATTCACAGAAAAAAAGGCATTCAGCTGCAAACTGCAGACCTGAATGCCTTTTTTAATGGTGTTAACACAAATTACAAATTTTAAATTGTCGCCGGTTTATGCTTCCAGCGCAGCCTTTAGCTTAGCAGGAATCATTCTGCAAGCTTTCTCTGATACTGAGGCGATTGATACTCTTACGCCCTTTGCAAGAGGAACTACGAAAATTCCGTCCTCTTCTAGCTTTTCGGAAACCTCATCAGGGTTATCACATGGGATTGATACAAAGAATCCTGCATCGAAAGGTACAGTCACAAGACCAACTTCAGCTGCCGCCTCCTCGAAGGCACGGCCTCTTCTTAGAAGCATGTCTCTGATTTCCTTTCTTTCGTGAGATACGTGGTTTCTCAGATTATCATCAGCAAAGATCTTCACGATGATGCTCTGACCTGCCTTTGCACAGTTTGACCATGTTCCTCTTGATGAATATTCGCAAACTCTGATAAACTCCTCTGCAACATCTTCTGTTTTCGCCATGCAGATTAGAGCTCCACATCTCATACCGTATAATGTAAATGTCTTTGACATACTGTATGCGATAAGCGGAAGAACATTTTCTGGGAACTCCTCTAAAATTGGTAGGAACTGTCTGTATTCATCCTCATCCCCAGCAAAGTCGATGTATGCCGCATCTACTAGAAGGATAACTTTTTTGCCCGGCGATATAGATGACACACTGTCTTTAATCTCATGCCAGTCTGAATCTGTAAGAGCATATCCTGTTGGGTTGTGAGCAGGTGTGTTTATGATTACTACAACTCTATCCTGTCTTTCTAGAATGTCTTTGATTTTCGCATCAAAAGCTTTGATGTGGAATTTTCTATCCTCTGTAAAGAATGGGAATGTCTCTACATGTCTTCCGATTTCTCCTGCAATTGTTCCGTATGGTGACCAGAACAAGTCAGCAGTAAGAACGCTGTCTCCTGGCTCTGAGTAGTTTGCAATTGTATTTCTGATAGCGCCTGTTCCGCCAGGTGTAGCAGCAGCTCTAACAAATCCCTTTGGCTCGTAATTTCCAAGAGCGGCTTTTATTGCAGCCTGTCTGAATGCCGGTGTTCCGCCGATTGGCGCATAAGATGCGTATTCGTCTGGTGCAAGACTTCTGTAAACGTCATCAACAGAAGATAAAACCATTAGTTTTCCGTCATCGTCAAGAAGCGCTCCGATTGTAGCGTTCACAACGTTTTCCGCACCGATTTTTTCTGCGAGCTCTGTAGCTCTTCTGTTGATTCCGAAGATCTTGTCCTCTTTTGGTATGCTGCGTCCGTTTGCAACTGCCATTTTGAATTCTGTCATAAATAATTTCCTCCTCGTTTTTTGAATTCACATAACCTAATCAAGCATATTCTCCTAAATCTCCATCAACCTGATTATATTAGTTAAAAAACTCCGCTGTTCTTGCGTAAAATGCATCAGCGAAGTTTTTGAATTACTTTTTTATAAGAACATAATTGATATTTTTCCCTACTCCGGAAAACTTGTCTTCGTATTCCGTAGTGATATTCTCCTCTGCAAGAGGTGAATTATGCAGGTCTCTTGTCATATATTCTATCTCAAATCCACATTCTTCTATCTGCTCAAGGGTAAAGTCAAACAGCCCATCATTATCTGTCTTGAACTGTATGAATCCGCCCGGTTTAAGAGCCTTCATATACTGAATCAGTCTTTTGCTGTAAGTTAGTCGCCTCTTCGCATGGCGCTCTTTTGGCCAAGGATCGCTGAAATTTAGATAAATTCCATCAAGCTCCTCCTCTGCAAAGAACTCGTCAAGGTCACTTACATACTGGGTAATAAACTCTAAGTTTTCAAGCTCATTTTCTTCTGCCTTTGTTATTGCACGCAAAATTACACTTTCGTGTCCTTCTATTGCAACAAAATTTCTGTCAGTATATCGCAATGCATTTTCTGTTATAAACTGTCCTTTTCCGCACCCTATTTCTAGATAAACAGGGTTATCTACTGTAAAGTGTTCTCGCCACTTCCCTCGTATATCGCGGGGATTTTCTATTATAAAACGGGACAGTCTGTCAAGTTTTTCGTCAAGATTTCTGATTCTTCGCTGTCTCATAGCATAGTCCTTTCACAAATTATTACTGCAAGGAAGAGCACAAGGATGATAGATGCAACAAAATCAATCTTCTGGAACTTCGCTTCGTTCATTCTAGTTCTTCCTTTTCCGCCTTTGTAGCATCTTGCTTCCATTGCCATAGCAAGATCCTGGGCGATTCTAAAAGCGCTTACAAACAGTGGTACGAGAATAGGCACAAGAGCTTTTGCCTTTTGCATAAGGCTTCCTGTCTCAAAATCTGCACCTCTCGCCTGCTGTGCTTTCATTATTTTGTCTGTCTCCTCTAGTAGCATAGGTATAAATCTTAGGGCAATCGACATCATCATAGCGATTTCGTGAGCCGGAAGACCTATCTTTGCAAAAGGTGAGAGGAGTTTTTCTATTCCATCTGTTAGTGATATAGGCTTTGTTGTCAAAGTCAAAAGAGATGATCCTATAATCAAAAGAATCAGTCTCACCGCCATAAAGAAGGCTGTATATATACCTTCTTCTGTAACCTTCAGAAAGCCTAGCCTAAAAATCACAGTGCCGTCAACCATGAAAATGTTGAGGCAAAAGGTAAAAATAAGAATCAGAAGCACAGGCTTCATTCCTCTCATTATAAATGACAGCGGAACTGTTGATACAACAACACATACAGATAGAGCCGCCGCACATACTGCAAAGCCGAGAAAGTCATCGACTACGAATAATTCAATTATAAATAAGAGTGTCGCCATTATCTTCACCCTGGCATCTAGCCTGTGAAGAAGCGAGTCAGCCATGTAATACTGGCCAAGTGTTATATCTCTGATCATTATTAATTACTCTTCCTTGTTAAATATCTATAGATTTCATCCTTTGCCTCTTCGAGGTTTAGAATGTCTGTATTTACCTTCGCACCAGCCTCGTTTATCTTGTGCATCAGTTTTGTTACAGGCGGAATATCAAGACCTATCTCAGAAAGTTTTTCGTGATTTGAAAATACCTCCTGAGGCGTTCCGCTCATAACCAGATGTCCTTTATCCATTACGAGCACCTTGTCTGCAAGGTTTGCAACGTCAGCCATGTTGTGGCTTACGAAGATGATTATATTATTTTCTTTTCTATGGATTTCCTCTATCATATCGAGGATTTCCCTGTGTGATCCTGGGTCAAGTCCTGCTGTAGGCTCGTCTAAAATCAGCACCTCAGGTCTCATTGCGATTACCCCTGCAATCGCAACTCTTCTCTTCTGGCCTCCCGAAAGCTCAAAAGGTGATCTGTCTTTTACGGCCTCGTAATCAAGTCCTACAAGACGTACTGCAGCTTCTACGCGCTTTTCTATCTCTTCTTCTGATAGGCCGAGATTCTTTGGTCCGAATGCGACATCGAGAAATACGTTTTCTTCGAAAAGCTGATACTCAGGATACTGAAACACCAGTCCGACTTTCTTTCGGATATCTCTCATGACCGTTTCCGGCTTTGTTATATCTGTTCCTCCTACAGTAATCGTGCCCGATGCAGGCTTAAGTAACCCATTCATATGCTGAAGCAAAGTAGACTTTCCAGAACCAGTATGACCGATTATAGCTACAATCATTCCATCCTCGATATCAAAGCTGACATCCTCTATTGCTATCTGCTCATCAGGCATGTCCTTACTATATATATGTGTAAGATTTTTTACTTGTATTGACATATGTAATCAACCATTCTTTCTATTGTTATAACATCCTTTGGCACATCTATGCCTCTTTTTCTAAGATCATTTGCAATTTCGACTGCGAGCGGAACATCTAGGTTCACGCTTCTTATGAGCTCATCCTGCTGGAATACCTCCTCCGGCGATCCGTCAAGAAGTATGTCTCCATCGTTCATTATAACGACTCTATCTGCTCTCACTGCCTCATCCATAAAATGAGTTATCAAAACGACTGTAATGCCCTCGCTGTTGAGCTTTTCGATTATATCCATGATTTCTTCTCTGCCCTTCGGGTCAAGCATTGCTGTAGGCTCATCAAAGATAATGCACTCCGGCTTCATGGCAACGACTCCTGCAATTGCAATTCTCTGCTTCTGCCCTCCCGAAAGGAGATGAGGAGCTTTGTTTCTGAAGGATGACATGTTTACAGCTTCAAGAGCGCTGTCTACGCGGACTCTGATAAGCTCAGGATCAAGACCTATATTCTCAGGTCCGAAAGCAACATCATCTTCTACTATAGATGAAACAAGCTGGTTATCTGGATTCTGAAAAACCATTCCTGCCGTCTGTCTAACTTCCCAAATATGCTCTGCATCCTCTGTCTTCCAATCCTTCACATATATACAGCCAGATGTTGGAAGCAAAAGTCCATTAAGATTCTTTGCAAGAGTTGACTTGCCTGAACCGTTTCTTCCGATTATAGCTGTAAAACTGCCCTTCTCTATATCTAAAGAAACGCCTTTGATTGCTCTCAGAGGCGGTTTTTCTTCTTCCTGTATATAATCATATTCTAAATTTTCGATTCTGATTATTTTCTCCATATCTTCCCTTTCTTGTTACGAGAGATATTTTTGCTGCTTTATCTTGGTTTTTTACCCATTCTCGCAGCTATAGCCACATAAACTCTGTAAAATTTGCATAAAAGTCTTATTTTAGACAGCAAAACATATGCAGCCTACCTATATTAATTATTAACTTTTAAAGTATACTACATAAAAGCCTTAATTGCAACCAATGCAGGCCTGTGAATATTGTCTTTTTTAACAAAAAACCTGCCTATTGTATTATATATCACTGTGTGTAATAATTAAAACACGAGGAGGATAAATCATGAAACCTATTTCACTGGATTTTACAGATAAATGCAGCGTACCTCTATACCTGCAGATTTATAGAAAAATAAAAGCTGAAATAACCTGCGGCAATCTCAAAAAAGGCGATAGGCTTCCGTCTCTACGAACTATTTCAAAAGAGCTTGGAGTCAGCCTTACGACAAGTGAGCAAGGTTATAACCAGCTTCTTATAGAAGGATATATTGTAAGCAGGCCTCAGTCTGGCTTTTACGTTGCCGAAATCCCAGAGCTTCCGTCTTCGGGAAATTTTTCTCCTAGCGAAAGCTTTGAATTTTCGAGTTATACCTTTGATGAGTCTGACTATATATACGACCTGACTTCTTTTGATTTTCAGAAATGGAAAAAGTGCATGTCTAGGGTGCTTTCCGACTACGCCCACCTTCTTTTGTTTGAAAGTGACGTCAAAGGAGAGGCTGCTCTCAGATACGAAATTTCTCGCTATGTCTATTCCTCGCGAGGCGTAATATGTACACCTGAGCAGATTGTAATAGGAGCTGGAACCCAGCAGCTTACAAATCACCTCTGCAGAATCCTGCGAAAAATGAATATAGACCACGTTTGCACTGAAGATCCAGGATATATACCAATTCAAAATATTTTCAGAGATCACGGCTTTGGCATAGGAAAGATTCCCGTAACAGCAGATGGTATAGATGTAAATAGACTTCCTGTCAATATTCCTTCTGCCGTTTATGTAAGCCCTTCCAACCAGTTTCCTACAGGCTCCGTAATGCCAATCGGAAACAGGCATAAGCTTCTCGAATGGGCAAAGAATAACAGAAGTATAATTCTCGAAGATGACTACGACAGCGAGCTTCGATATTTTGGTAAACCCGTTCCTGCTCTCCAGGGGCTTGATACAGATTCCCGAGTAGTCTATCTCGGATCATTTTCCTCCACACTTTTTCCTGCTATCAAAATCAGCTACATGATACTTCCAAGGCAGATGGCGGAAATATTCGATGCCATCAAAGATGACTATACCCAGACCTGCTCCAAAACAGAGCAGCTCACCCTAGCACTCTTCATGGAGGATGGGCTTTACTATACGAACATCCGTAAGCTTAGGGCCCTCTACTCTCAGAAGCTTCAGACGGCACTTCGCGCTTTCGACGAATTCGCAAAGGACTTCGTAAGACCCATGAATACTAAATCCGGAATCAATATAATCATCCGCGTCAAAACAGATACAAGCCCAGAAGAGCTCTGCCAGCGAGCAAAGAATCTCGGCATTCACACAGAAAAGCTCTCATACTATACATCAGAGCACGAAGCTGGCCTCATTTTTTACTATAATCAAATACCTCTTCAGAATATGCGAGAGCTTATCGAAAAGCTCATATGCGCCTGGAAGGAATCATAAAAAAATACAGCACAGAGCCTGATTTGCGGATCTGTGCTGTAATCTAGCATGGATGGTACAGCCCATGTGCTGTATCGTAGCTTTATTTAACTTTATTTAATTTTATTAGCTTTGTTTATCTTTATTTAGCTTCACTTAGTTTTATTCTGCTTTGAAGTCTTTGATGCCTTTTGTCTTTGTTATATTTCCATCATTATCAACAAATATAGCTTCAACGCCATCCTGACTTTCTATGAATTTTTTTCCTTCATCAACACCGAGTATCAGGCATATTGTTGACATAGCATCACAATTTGCGGATTTTCCTTCATCTCCTATTATCGTAACGCTTGAAATTCCTGAGTCAACTGGATATCCGCTCTTCACATCTAGAATGTGGTGATAAACTTTTCCATCCTTTTCAAATGAACGCTCGTAAGTTCCCGATGTAACCATTGTTCCGTCAGATAGAGGCATTGAGCCAATCAAATCGCCTTCTTTGGAAAACGGATCTTTGATGCCTATCCTAAAAGGTGTATCCTCTTCTTTTTCACCAACTGCACTTATATTACCACCAAGATCAACTATTGCAGAAGTCACGCCTTCATTTTTCAGATACTCAGACACCCTGTCTGCTATGAAGCCCTTTGCTATTGCTCCAAGATCAATTTCTCCTTCAGGATTTTCCATTCTAACAGTATTTTCGTTTATCTGTATCTGTCTGTAGTCAACATCACCAATTGCCTCAGCAATCAAAGAAGCCTCTGGCACCTTCGGATTTTCTGCGTGGAAATCCCACAAATCTGTCACCTTTCCTACTGTAACATCAAAGCGGCCACCCGAAAGCTCACAATAGCCTATCGCCATGGTCAAAAGTTCTACAGTTTCTGGGCTACAATCCACAGGAGCGCCTTCTGCATGATTAATCTTGTATATATCCGAGGTCTTTCTCGTTTTACTTAGCATGGCCTCGTAATCTGCACACAAATCATATGCACCATCAATTACTTTTAGTGCATTTTTTTCGCTCATATCCTCCATGTCATATATTGTTATATTACAGACAGTATCAAGGTAATAGCCTTCTTTAGATACAGGCTCTGTCTTTCCTGTACAGCCTGTCTGTGGTATAATAAAAGTTACGATTGCAAGAATGCATATTAATTTTGATAATTTTTTCATTGATAAATCACCTCTAAGGAGTTTTTATGTTCAAAATTTTAAAAAAAGCAGATATTGTTCTGTTCGCTACTTTGATGATTATAGGAATTTCCCTCTCTGTGCTTTCATTCAAAAGTGCAACGCCCGCAAAATCAGTTGTTGTAACTGTTGACGGTGAGCTTTATGGAACTTATGACATTGAGGAAAATCAGACCATCAAAGTCACAGAAAACAATCATACAAATAAGATTACCATAAAAGACGGGAGAGTGCAAATGTCATATTCTGACTGCAAAAACCAGGTTTGTGTCAAAGACGGTTCCATATCAAAGACAAACCAGACCATCGTATGCCTCCCTAACAAAGTCATGATAGAAATTACGGGTGGAGAGGAGGAAATCGATGCAGTCTCAAATTGAAAAACATACAGATAGAACTAAACGACTCACTGCTGGAGCACTCTTTGCTGCAGTAGCTTTGATTTTCTCATATATAGAAGCCATTCTGCCACTTTCTGTAGGAATCCCCGGCGTAAAGCTTGGAATTGCAAATCTCGTCGTTCTGATTGCTATTTATAAAATGAACTTCAGGTATGCTTTTCTTATCAATATGATTAGAATATTTGTGTCCGGGCTTCTATTTTCCGGAGTATTCGGCATGATCTATTCATTTGCAGGAGGAATGCTTTCCCTACTTGTTATGTTTCTTCTGAAAAAAACAAGACTTTTTAGCATTGTCGGAGTTAGCATGGCTGGTGGCTTTGCGCACAATATGGGACAGCTTCTTGTAGCTGCATTTGTAGTGTCAAACATCAGGATGTTTCTCTATCTTCCAGTGTTGATGTTTTCCGGCATTATAAGCGGAATACTCATAGGTTTTCTCGCCTACTTTGTAGTAAGAAAACTACCCGCTTCTTTATTTTAGATTTAATTTAGGAGGTCTCTATGAGAAAAGAAATAACAAAGCTTCGCAGTGCCATGAAAAAACATGGAATCGATGCCTACATCGTACCTACCGGAGATTTTCACGGCTCAGAATATATTCACGATTACTTTAAATCGAGAGCATTTCTATCGGGATTTACAGGTTCCGCCGGTACTCTTGTCGTTACCCACTCTGACGCTCTACTTTGGACAGACGGTCGCTATTTTCTGCAGGGTGAAATGCAGCTTAAGGGAAGTGGCATTACTTTGATGAAAGATGGCCTTCCAAACGTTCCATCTATAGCTGATTTTTTGAGTTCGTTGCTTGGAAAGGGCCAGACTCTTGGATTTGATGGGAAAGTTATGCCCTATGCAGCTGGACTTTTATATGAAACGATTTCATTAAAATCTGGATTTAACATAGACTATTCGTTAGATCTTCTATCTGAAATTTGGGAAGACAGGCCAGCTCTTACGGCAAGTCCACTCTGGGAGCTTCCTTTAGAATATGCAGGCAAAATCTTTGATCAAAAGCTATCTGAAATACGAAGCTTTATTAAAGAAAAAAATGCAACTCACTTACTTTTGTGTAGCCTCGAAGAAAATGCGTGGCTGTACAACCTAAGAGGTTCTGACGTTTTATATACTCCTGTATTTTTGGGATTCACAATGATTAGTGAAAAAAGCGTAACACTTTATGCCTTTGAATCGGCTTTCGAAAATGTTTCACTCCCTGAGGGTGTCACTCTAAAGCCATATATGACAGAAAATCGACTTACCGTTTCAGATGATATACTCGCTCTTTCTAAAGATGCAGTAATTGCGTTAGACCCTGCGAGCTGTTCATATAGCATTTGGCAATCTGCAGAAACCAAAACTGCTGTGCCGTGCGATTCACCTGCATCATTGCTAAAATCGGTAAAAAACGATTCTGAAATTAGAGCTACAGAAAAAGCCCATATCGACGATGGTGCTGCAGTCTTAAAATTCATCTACTGGTTGAAAAATACTATTGGGAAAATGCCTCTTACCGAAATTTCAGCTTCAGATTATCTAAAATCAAAACGTAGTGAAATTAGCGATTTTGTTGAGCTCAGCTTTGATACTATTTCTGGATATGCACAAAACGGTGCAATCATTCACTATTCGGCATCGGAAGATTCTAACGCACAGCTTATGCCTTCCGGCTTTCTGCTCGTTGACTCAGGTGGACAGTATATGAGAGGAACTACTGATATTACAAGAACAATTGCTCTAGGACCTCTGACAGATAAAATGAAAAAATGCTATACTGCTGTTCTAAAATCTAATATCGACCTTGCGATGCAAGTTTTCGACTCACAAACGCCTGCATCTGATCTTGACAAAATTGCAAGAAAGGCTGTAAACGATATAGGATATGACTATAACCATGGAACAGGTCACGGCGTCGGACACGTCCTCTGTGTCCACGAGGGACCAAATACCATAAACAAAAGAAACAACAAACCTACGATTAGCCCATCTACAATTACAACTGATGAACCGGGAATCTATATCGAAGGTGAATTTGGTATCAGACTAGAAAACGAGCTTCTTTGCGAAACATGCATTGACAATCCGGATAAATACTGCTTTAGACCGCTTACGCTTTGTCCATTTGAACGAAGCGCTATAATCAAAGAAATGCTAACAGATGAAGAGCTTGATTATCTTAATAGCTATCACAGGAAAGTTTATGAAACTTTATCCCCTCTTTTAAATGAGAAAGAAAAAGAGTTTCTCCGCGCAGAAACTATGCCGCTATAAGTTTTTATCTCATATCCCATAGCTAAAGCATGGGGCTAGGGCATAACTTGATAAAATACCCCCAGTTTTACGTTCCTACTATAGGCGTAAAACACAAAGGGGGTTTTTTGATAAAAAAAACCGGGAGCATGATTTATCACGCTTCCGGTTATTTTAAACTGTTAAGTTATACTCTTATTCAGCTTTTGCTTCTTCTGCCTTAGGCTCTTCTGCTTTTGGCTCTGCAGCTTTCTTTGCTGCTGCAACCTTCTTTAGACGCATGTTATTGATTGCTCCAGTTGGGCATTCTTTAGCACACATTCCGCAGTTTTTGCACTTTTCAGGATCGATGAATGCTACGTTGTTTTCAACGTGAACTGCGTCAAACTTACAAGTCTTTTCGCACTTCTTACATCCGATACATCCGTTGTCACAAGCTTTTCTTGTGTCAGCGCCTTTAGCTTCTGATTTACACTGAACAACAACAAGGTTCTTTGCAGGTGAAATTCTGATAACTGCGTTTGGACAAGTCTTAGCACACATTCCGCATCCTACGCAGTTGTCTCTGTTTACTACAGCAACTCCGTCGCAGATATGAATAGCATCATAATCACAAACTCTAGTACAGTCACCAAGACCGATACATCCGTATGGGCACTGGTTAACTCCACCGAAGAACTGTTTTGCAGCTGTACAAGTCTGAGGACCTTCGTACTGCATAATTGTCTTTGCAGCTTCTTTTGTTCCGTTACACATAACAACTGCAACATTCTTTTCTGCTGCGCCAGCATCTACACCTAGAACAGCAGCAAGCTTTTCAGCTACTGCAGCGCCACCTACAGGACACTTTGAACATGGAGTGTCATGGTCAGCAGCCATAGCTGAAGCGTAATCATCACAACCTGCATATCCACAAGCACCGCAGTTAGCGCCTGGAAGTTCTGCACGAAGTAATGCGAAAGTTTCATCTACAGGTACATAGAATACCTTTGATGCAATAGTCAGGATGCCTGCGCATACAAAACCGATTGCAACTACGATTAAAATTGGTGTTAACATTCTGTTTGCCTCCTATTCTTACTGGAACAATCCGCTGAAGCCCATGAAGCTCAGTGATAACATAGCTGCAGTAATTAATGTAATAGGAACTCCTCTGAATGGAGCAGGAACACCGCTGTCATCTACAAGCTTGCTTCTAACGCCAGCGAATAGAATCATAGCAAGTAAGAAACCTGTACCTGCACCAAATGCGTTGCATAGTGATGTGAAGTATCCGTAACCTGCATCGATGTTTGAAATACAAACACCAAGTACAGCACAGTTAGTAGTGATCAGTGGAAGATATACACCAAGAGCTTTGTGAAGTGATGGTATAAACTTCTTTAGCATCATTTCTACTAGCTGTACAAGAGCAGCGATTACAAGAATGAATACTACAGTCTGCAGATAACCGATTCCAAAATTATTAAGAACCTGCATGATTGGCCATGTAGCTGCTGTAGCAAGTACCATAACGAAGATTACTGCTACACCCATACCAATCGCAGAGTCCAGTTTCTTTGATACTCCAAGGAACGGACAGATACCAAGGAACTGAGACAGTACATAGTTGTTAACGAGAATCATACTCATAATTATTGTAATTGTTGACATTATGCTTCAGCTCCTTTCTCGCACTCAGCGTCTTTTCTTGCGCCACCGCACATAGCTGACATAGCACATCCTTCGCATGCGAAGTCTTTCTTCTGTTTTGACTTATCCTTTGTTAGGTAGTTAACTAGAGCTACCAGAATAGCAAATGTAAAGAATCCGCCTGGAGCTAGGTTAAAGATACCCATTCCAGGAACGATATCTGTTAATACTTTGAATCCGAAGATTGTACCTGATCCCATGAATTCTCTGATAGCACCCATGCATCCAAGTGCAAGTGTGAAACCAAGACCCATACCGATACCATCAAGTGCTGAGTCGAGTGGGTTGTTCTTGCTTGCGAACATTTCGGCTCTTCCTAGGATGATACAGTTTACTACGATCAGAGGAATGAACAGACCTAGTGAAGCATATAAGCTTGGGATGAAGGCCTGAAGCATCATCTGAACTACTGTTACGAATCCGGCAATAACTACGATGTAGCAAGGGATTCTAACGTTATCAGGAACGATTTTTCTAATAAGTGAAATTACAATGTTTGAACAGATAAGTACAACCATTGCTGATACACCCATACCGATACCGTTGATTGCTGATGATGTTGTCGCAAGTGTTGGACAAGTACCCAGTAATAGAACCAGTACAGGGTTTTCTTTAATTATACCTTTGGTAAGGATGCTCAGTTTGCTAGTTTTCTTCTCTTCCATTATTGAACACCTCCCATATTTTCAAACTGCGCAAGTGCAGCGTATACGCCATAGTGGATAGCGTTTGATGATACTGTAGCACCAGTTACGTGAGTGATAGCAGGATCATCTTTTGCAGTTGTCTTTTCCAGTTTGCCTAATCCTTTGTACTGGCCTAAGTGTTCTGGTGCCTGAGCCTTAGTTCCAAGACCCGGTGTATCAGCGTGCTTAGTTACTTTTACGCCAGTAATTTTTCCGTCTTTGTCGATACCGATCATTTCAATCAGTTCGCCGCCGAATGATTTAGTTCCAACAGTCAGTACAGCACCTGCTTTGTTGTCAGCAATGAAGCATTCCTGAACTGTTACTTTTCCGTCGTCTGATACGTAAAGGTCACCATCGTAAGCTGTGAAACCATCTGCTTCTGAAAGAAGTTCCTGTCTAGCTTCGTCTGCGGCTTTCTTTTCGTTTTCTTTGATGATTGGATCTGCAATGCTGAATGTAAATGCTAAAGCAGCAGTTACAACAAGACAGATACCAACTAGAACTACGATAGGTGCAACGTATTTTTTAGCATTACTATTTTTCATTTTTCTTTGCACCTCCATATGTAAGTTTGATACATAGCTGATCAATTAATGGTGTCAGCACGTTCATTAACAGGATTGAGAATGAAACTCCTTCTGGATATGCAGCCCATAGTCTGATAACCATTGTTAGGAATCCACATCCAACACCCATGATAACTTTACCAAGTGGCATGATTGGTGATGTTACATAGTCTGTAGCCATGAAGAATGCACCAAGCATTACACCACCTGCACATACGTGGAATACAGCCATCTGAAGAGCTGATACATCTCCACCTACTACTGAGTAGTAGATAAGTGCTACAACGAATACAGTTCCGATGAAGCATGCAGGGATGATAGGTGAAATAATCTTCTTCCAGATTAGGAATAGTCCACCGATTAGAAGTGCAAGAGCACTTACTTCACCAACTGAACCGCCGATGAATCCAAGGAACATATCCATGTTGTTTGGAAGATCTGCTGCGTTTCCTTCTGCAAGGATACCAAGTGGTGTAGCAGCTGTAGCAGCATCTACGCCAGTTGCTGTTCTTGGAACAGGCCATGTTGTCATTTCTGTTGCAAATGAAATGAACAGAACGATTCTTGCTGTGATAGCAGGGTTAACAACGTTTTTGCCGATTCCGCCGTATAGCTGTTTAACAATAACGATTGCAACAAAGCATCCTACAACAGCCATCCATAGTGGGAAGTTTGCTGGTACGTTGAACGCGATAAGCACACCTGTAAGAGCAGCACTGAGGTCACCTACAGTCTGTCTCTTGTGCATTAATTTGTTGTATGCCCATTCGAAGAACATACTTGCTACTGCACATACTAGTGTTAGTACAATTACTCTTGGTCCAAATACGTAGATACTTACTAGGAATGAAGGAACTAATGCGATTAGGACCATCATCATTGTTTTTGTTGTATCAAGATTTGTTACAAGATGAGGTGCAGAAGATACTGTTAAATTATCATAATATTTCTTATCCATTATTTACTTGCAGCCTCCTTTACCAAAGCTTTACTTAGTTTGTTAATGAAGCCAAGTGGTCTTCTTGCTGGACAAACGAATGAACAGCTTCCGCATTCCATACACTGCATGATCTGAAGCTGGTTTAGTCTGTCTACATCCTGAGCTGCATATGCATCTGCAAATGCTGTTGGAAGTAGGTTGAACGGACATGCCTGGTGGCATCTTCCGCAGTTGATACATCCTGTTTCTTCCGGAATTAGTGCCTGTTCCTTTGAGAAAGCAAGTACTGCGTTTGTGCTCTTAACGATTGGCATAGCATCTGAAATGATTGCTCTACCCATCATTGGTCCACCCATCAGGATTTTCTTTGGAGCTGCTTTGTAGCCGCCACAGAATTCCATAATGTCGTGAATCTGAGTTCCGATTGGAACTAGAACGTTCTTAGGATTGTTAACTGCTTCTCCGTCTATAGTCATTCTTCTCATAACTAGAGGCATACCTGTTCTGAAGTATTTACCAACAAAAGCAACTGATGTTACGTTTGAAAGGATAACTCCTAGCTGTGCAGGAAGAATGCCTGCGTCCATTTTCTTTCCAGTGATTTCATAAACAAGAACTCTTTCTGCTCCCTTTGGATATCTGTCCTGAAGAGTGAAAGTGTGCATGTTTGTGTATCCCTGTTCAGCGAACATTTTGTCCAGTTTAGCGATTGCATCTGGTTTGTTTGATTCAATTCCGATGTACGCTTCCTTTAGACCAAGGTACTTCATAAGTAGAGCCATACCGTCGATGATGTCCTGAGTATCCTCAAGCATGCAACGGTGGTCAGAAGTGATGAATGGCTCACATTCTGCTGCGTTGATAATCAGAGTGTCTACCTCGTCAATATTCTTAGGGTTGTACTTAATGTGTGTTGGGAATGATGCTCCTCCTAAGCCTACAAGACCGCTGTCTCTTACAGCTTTTACGAAACCTGCTAGGTCATTAACTTCTGGAACCTTAATGTCCTCGCAAACTTCCTGTTTTTTGTCAGTCTCAACTACAACTAATGTATCAGTTCCGCCCATTGCGTTACGTTGTGTTTCAATTCCAACAACTGTTCCTGATACACTTGAGTGAATAGGTGCACTTACGAAAGCATCTGTATCACCAATAAGCTGTCCAACCTTTACAGTGTCACCTTTTGCAACAAGTGGTTTGCAAGGTGCGCCGATATGCTGTGACATTGAAATTTTAACAATATCAGGTATTGGCATAATTTCAGTTTCACATGCGGCTGTATTCTTATAGTGTCCGGCATCGATGCTGTGTAAATGCTTAGCATTTGAACTCATATCTGAAACCTTCCTTTCTAAAATATAGATATCAATAATCATACAATTTATATTATACAACAAGCGATATCAAAAATCATTATTTTATTTATAATTTGCACACCTAATGTACAAAAAAACAAATATTTTTTTCACACAAATACTTAGAAATTCGCCCTTTTGCACAAGACTTTGTGTATACAGAGTTATTTCCCCACATAAACAAAGCCCTCCGAGCTCATTCCTAATACCTTTTGCCCATCGCATCTTAGTCTAAAAGCATGCTCAAGAACCGCCAGCTCCATCCTCTCCCCCGGCGCAATCAGCATAACCCCCGGCGGATACGGAACAATAGCCGATGCACACACAAGACCATCCGCCTGCGTATAATGAACTAGCTTCCGGGCTCGAGGAATCGCGCTTGCCGCGCTCTGCGCGCCGCCCTTGTGAGAAGTAATTGCGGCCGGCCCGCTGTCCTGGCTCCTGCACACGCCTCCGGCGCCTTGAGCGCAATCACTGTGCAACCCAGAAGACTTAACCTCCGTTTCGCCTCCGGCACCTTGCATGCAGTCACTAGCATCCTTTGAGATTTCCATAAGAGCATCCAAAAGACACTGATAATCCTCCCTGGTATTTCCAATACCTGTCATAGCCATCGCCATGTTTGCACATGTCAGCTCCAGAAAAATTCCTTTTTCTAAAAGCTTATCCTCAAGCTCAGAGCCAGAAAGCCCTAGCTTTGACATATCCATATTTATCTTCGAAATATCCAAAAGCTCGTGATCCAAAATATTTAAACCTCTTATTTTTTCTGCTTCCTTTCGAAAATACATTATATTATCAATCCACTCATTCATAAGAGCATCTCCCTGCTCCTTTAGAATATCTGCGTTGATGTCAAGCGATGCCATCATAACATATGAAGGCGATGTACTCTGAACGTTCTGAAGCATATCATCGAGCAGCGAAATATCTACTCTGTCCGTGCATACATTTATTATTGCAGTCTGTGTAAAGCTTGCAAGAGTCTTATGCGTACTGTTAATTACAATATCTGCTCCCAGAGACTCGGCATCTAGAGGTTTTGTTTTCCCTGTCTTTGCAAAGAACTTTAGGTGCGCTCCGTGGGCCTGATCTACAATCAAAACCATACCTGCATCGTGAACTACCTCTGAAATTGCTTTGATGTCACTGCATATTCCGTAGTAGTTTGGACTTGTAATGAGAACAGCCTTTGCATCTGGATTTTCTTTTACTGTTTTTTTCACAGCTTCCGGCGTAATTTCTCTGCTTATTCCAGAGGCTTCATCTATGCAAGGCTTCATATATACAGGTACGCCTCTTGCAAGAGTGAGCCCGCTTATCGCCGATTTGTGACAGTTACCTGCAAGAATCAGCTTTTCTCCATCACCGATAGAGGCCATAATCGATGCAATTATGCCTGATGAGCTTCCGTTTATCAGGATTCTCGATGCCTTAACATCATAAAGCTCCCTATAGCTTTCCATACATCTTTTCAGTACACCCTCTGGCTGAAACAAATTATCAGCTCCAGCTATCTCCGTTATGTCAAAATCTGCAAGGCGGGAAACAAGAGCTCCCCTCCCTACGGATTCAAAAAACCGGTTTCCTTTGTGCCCGGGCATATGAAAAGAAACAGCCTTTTTCCTGCTATGTTCTGCAAGATAATCTGTCAGTTTCTGTTCATTTAAATTCATTAATAAACTCCTTTCATATTTCTTGCGAAAATTCGCCTGCTTTTACGAAATCCTACATCAAAGGACTAAGCACACGTAAAACCGCATCAAAGAGTAGTCCAAAGAATGTAGTTTTGCAGTCATCGAGCTTTATTTCCTTTGACTTTTCGAATGTATCGAAATAATCATCCTTTAGATCTCTAAGAGCTTTACAGCCTATCATCATAGTGCCGCACTCAAAATGTAGGAATAGACTTCTGTAGTCTAGGTTGATTGTGCCTACAACTCCTAGATAATCATCGCACAGGAAGCTCTTTGCATGTATGAATCCCGGCGTGTATTCGTACACCTTTACACCTGCTTTGATGAGCGGAGTGTAGTATGAACGAGTCAGTCTGAATACGATTTTTTTGTCCGGAATTGCCGGAGTTACGATTCTTACATCTACGCCTCTCTTTGCTGCTAGCTGCAGCGCTGTCATCATCTCGTTGTCCAAGATCAAATAAGGAGTGAATATATATAGGTAAGTTTTTGCCTGATTTATCATCTCCATATAGACGTTTTCGCCGAGAGTCTCATCGTCTAGCGGTGAATCAGAGTAAGGCTGTATAACACCGTCACTATCAAAGTGATCCGGATGATGAACCTTTGGTCTATATATGCTGTAGTCTTCTTCTGTTGGTCTGAAGGCATTCCACATGTTTAGGAACATAACAGTATAGTTCCATACTGCATCTCCCTCGAGTCTGATTCCTGTGTCTTTCCAGTGTCCGAATCTCTCTACTTTGTTAATGTATTCATCTGCGAGATTGAAGCCTCCGGAATATCCAATATATCCGTCGATAACGAGAATTTTTCTATGGTCTCTGTTGTTATATACCATGGATGCAATCGGTTTGATAGGGTTAAAAGAAATAGTTTTGATTCCCTCCTCCTCAAGACCATGCATGAATCCAAGAGGAATTTTCTCTATGCTTCCAAAATCGTCGTATATGAATCTTACATCGACTCCAGCCTCTGCTTTTTCTTTTAGGATTTTGTGAATTTCGTCCCACATGTAGCCGCTTCCAACGATAAAGTATTCGATAAAAATAAAATGCTGTGCGTTTCTAAGATCCTCTAGCATATCAGGAAAAGCCTTGTCTCCAAGGGAGTAATACTTTGTTTTTGTTCCCGCCCATGCAGGATATGGACCTTCGTTTGCAATATATTTTATTGTAGTCATCAGCCTGCTGCTTCCGATTTCACCAAGGTTATATGTCTGCTTAAGGTCGTCCTTGTGCCTCGCTTCTACAGGATCAAGCTTCATTTTGATTCGCTTCGATGGTCGTTTATTACCAAAGAATACGTACATTGTCGTTCCAAGAATAGGGAACAGACATATGAGCATTACCCAGCCCATTTTGTAGGCTGGGTTATCATCCCTGTAAATTACAAACAGCGCCATCAGTGCCGATGCTAGTGTGAATCCGATTGAAATAAACTCGTTGTACTCACTCAGTTTCATTACAGCAACGCCAAACCACGCAAACTGAAGCAGTATCAGAGCAACCATTATTACAAGCGGACTGAAAATTTTTCCCAGTATCTTTTTTAATCTAACAATCATCTCTTGCCCCTTTCCAAAAAAGCCCGGGTTTTACCCCGGGCCTTCTGTACTCTAACTGTTATCTTTAAATGTGCTATTTAAATTTCTAGTCCCTTAACAACGTTTGACAGAAAATCCTGCACGTTTGTTACTATACCCTTTGCTGCTAGGCTTCCGCGGTCGCCAAGTTTGTTTGCAGCAAAATCAGAAGTGTCTACCATATAGAAATATACAGGTCGAATTGTTTTATCCTCCAGCACTCTGTATGTTGGAGTCATGTTTCCTGTCGCAATTGTATGAAGTACTGTAGCCATTCCTATTACAGTTGTAGCTTTTCTGACATGAGATCTTATAGCATCCTGACCGACGTATGTATGCTCATAAACTTCCGGAAGTGGTCCGTCGTCTCTGATTGAACCGTTAAGTACGAATGGAATATCATTTTCAACACAGGCGCAGATAATGCCAGAATCGATATTTTCTTTTTTGATAAATTCTGGAATCGATCCATATCTGTTGATCAAATTGATTGTGTCGATATGATTGTAGTGGCCATCGAAATGTGGTTCCTGCGTTCTAATATCCTGACCTAGAGCAGTTCCTAGATATCCAGCCTCAAGGTCGTGAGTCGCAAGAGCGTTTCCTGCAAGAAGAGCCTGAACATAACCTTCTTTTATAAGCTTTGCCATATTCTCTCTAGCAGTTACATCGAATGAGCATGCAGGTCCAAGAACCCACACTACATATCCACCGTTTTCCTTCTCGTGTTTCAGCAATTCCACAAGCTGCTCATAGTCACGGGAAAATGCAGTTTCTCTACTTCTACTCTGTCTAAAAGCAAAAGTTCCTGCTGCCTTTTTCTCTCCCTGATCAAAGCAATCAGCGTGAACATATATACCGTCTTCACAGTTTTCCCTGCGTCCGATTACAACCATGTCCCCCTGCTTTACGTTTCTGAACTCACGAACATGAATTTTTCCGTTTTCATATACAGCCACGCAGTCCATACGACTGTCTTCGGCCAAAAGCCACTCTTCACCTATTTTGAAATATTCCGGATAAATAGATGTAGCATGAAAATTATCTGGTACGGATTTATCTCTCTGTGAAGGCTCTAGCACCGCATTTGGTGCATCAACAAAGCGCTTCTCAGTAAAATCCGGATATTTATATTCTGGTAATTTAAACATAATCTCTAACCTACAAAACTATTTTGTAATTTTGTCAACCCCCATGTATTTTCTCAGAACTTCTGGAATAACTACGCTTCCGTCAGCCTGCTGGTAATTTTCCAGTATTGCAGCTACAGTTCTTCCTACTGCAAGACCTGAACCGTTAAGTGTATGAACATATTCTGGCTTACCTTTGTCTCTTCTGAATCTGATATTAGCACGTCTTGCCTGGAAGTCTTCGAAGTTACTGCATGATGAAATTTCAACATATCTTCCGTAGCTTGGCATCCATACTTCGATATCGTATGTCATTGCTGATGAGAATCCAAGGTCTCCTGAGCAAAGTCTTACTACTCTGTAAGGGATGTTCAGAAGTTTAAGTACTTCTTCTGCATCGGCAGTAAGCTTTTCTAGTTCATCGTATGAAGTTTCTGGCTTAACGAATTTTACAAGCTCAACCTTGTTGAACTGATGCTGTCTGATAAGACCTCTTGTATCTCTTCCTGCTGAGCCTGCTTCAGCTCTGAAGCATGGAGTATATGCAGTGTAGTAAACTGGAAGCTCTTCTTCTGACATGATTTCGTTTCCTCTAAGGTTTGTTACTGGAACTTCTGCTGTAGGAATTAGGAAGAAATCCTTCTGAGGAACGTAGAACATATCTTCTTCAAACTTAGGTAGCTGTCCTGTTCCTGTCATAGCATTTCTGTTTACCATGAAAGGTGGCAGAATTTCTACATAGTCCTGATCGATTGTGTGAAGATCAAGCATGAAAGAAATTACGGCTCTTTCTAGTCTTGCTCCAAGGCCTTTATAAACTGTGAATCTAGCACCGGAAATCTTTGCTGCTCTTTCGAAGTCAAGGATGTCAAGGTCTTCACCTATATCCCAGTGAGCCTTTGGTTCGAAATCAAATTTTGTTGGCTCTTCGAATTTTCTCATTTCCTGGTTTTCGCTGTCATCATTTCCGAAAGGAACTAGTTCGTAAGGTGTGTTTGGAACGTTTAGAATTGCATTTCTTAGGTCCTCTTCTACCTTTGAAAGTTCAGCGTCCATTTCTTTTATCTCTGCTGAAAGTGTTTTCATTTCAGCCATGATTTCTGTTGTATCTTCGCCGGCCTTCTTGAGCTTTGGAATTTCTCTTGATACAGAGTTCTGCTTGCTCTTCTTTGCCTCTACTTCTGCAAGAATTTCTCTTCTCTTTTCGTCAAGAGCTTTTACATCGCCGATGCCAAAATCACCTTTGCCTCTGAATTCAACTCTTGCTTTTACGTTTTCGTAATCTTCTCTTATTCTTTTGATGTCTAACATGATTTTCTGTAATCTGCGCTACCGCAAGGGCATTTTGCAGATTTTTCCTTTCTCCCGAAACTGGGTTTATATAAAGTTACAGTATGTTCTTTTTGTATCTTTCGTACAGGCAAATCAGCTCTTCAACCTTAACCTGAATCTCCTTCTGAAGGTCTGATGCCAGGCCAAACTCACGCTTATCTAGAGCTTCTTTTGCTCTTGTAAGAAGACATTTTTCGTCGATTGTATCTTTTCCAAGAACATGTCTCAGCTTATCTATTTCTATCCACAGCTTGATATCAAAGTCAGAAAAGTCGTTTTCTGGATGAACCATTCTGCAGTCTCTAAGGATTGCCATGTTCTGAGGAATTATTCTATCGTGAAGCTCAGTTCTCCATTGTGAAAGAACCTGTGCCTTATATGATTCGATTGCCATATCTGTCATTACATTGCCTGCTTTGAGAACCTCAAGTTTTTCTGGATATCTGTCAAAGGCAGATATATTTTCCCATACAGTTCCCGGTGCTCTTCCAAACAGCTTGTCTCTTTCTTCCTTTGTATAGTCATCGAATACGTCTTCTTCACTTCTGTATTCTCTATTCTTTTCAAGGTAGAAATCCTCCTCACCGTAGCTCTTGGAAATTGACTTTTCCAGTTCCTTTGGTGTCTTTTCAGCTTCGAGTGCATGTTTTATACCATCGAACATAGCCATATATGAAGCTGCAATTACAAGATATGTGTCACTCTTTGGATTTGGTGCTCTAAGCTCAAATCTTGTTGCAAGAGGATTTTTGCTATCTCTGATAAGACCTGCAAGAACTGTTCTGTTTCTGGAAGGTTCTGTTTCTGATCTTCCAAGGGAAGTTACAATACATACAGGTGCTTCGAATCCCGGTTTCAGTCTGTTCAGGGAATCGTTTGTCGCACTTACAAATGGATTGATGATTTCATAGTTTTTTAGAAGACCCATCAGCGCACCAAATCCTATAGGGTTTAGATACTCTTTCATCATATCCTCAGGTGCGAATACACTTGTCATCTTGCCATTTTTTAGCTTTGCTGCTACTCCAAGATGAGTATGCTCTCCGCTTCCTGCTACGCCCTTGAATGGTTTTGCCATAAATGTTACATCAAGTCCATGCATTGTAAATATATCTCTTACGACATATTTCACCTGGTTTTCGTTATCTGCAGCCTGCATTGCATCTGCAAACTTCCAGTCTATTTCTAGCTGTTCCATTACGTGGTCGAAGTGACCTGTATTTCCCATTTTTGCTTTTACGCCGCCGACCTCCTTGTGGCCCATTTCTACGCCAAAGCCATATTTATCAAGGATTCTTAATGTATCCTCGAGGGCAGTTCTTACCTCTCCATAAGTTCTCTTCCAGTACTGCTCTTTTAGGACCTGTGCTGTGAAAAGCTGCTCTCTGTCGCCTTTGTCATCAGGTGTCTTTACCCAGAACTCAAGCTCTGTTGCACTTGTAAGAATTAGCTCTTCTATGTCATCTGCACTTTCTGCGTCCTTTATATACTGAAATACATAAGGATGCTCTCTGAGAAGCTTCATTGTCTCTGTTCTGAAATATGCAAGAGCATCTCTGAGCATAACTCTTGAGCCGCATGCAAATCTTTCGTTATGGACAAGAAATGATGGGATTCTCAGGGTTCCTACAGGAAGTCCCAGTTTATAGTCTATGTTTCTATAGTTGTAGTCAACATACCAGTTAACACTAAGGTCAGGTATGATATCTACTTTTGCGTTATTTAGCTTAGCAATTTTTGGAAGTGCTACAGATGATCCATCTGTCTGCACACCTGTTCCCAGCAGCTTATCTATATCTTCTATGAACAGATCTACGGGAATTTTTTCGTCAGTATCATGTCCACCGATATCAATACCCACAAGAGAAACATACTGGACTTCCGGATGTTCTCTCAGCGCTGAAATTATTTCTTCGTACGAATGCTCATTCGCCGGGATATTGAATAACATTTTATCAATGTCGAATGGTAGCATAGATTTCTTTCCTCCTTTTGGTCACGTCAACAAAGTCTTACGGGCATCCCTTTCGGGATGCCCTTTGTTATCTTATAGGTCTGTTATGCAAGCTTATTAAGAGCACTTTCGAGCTCATTCATGTGCTTGCCGTAAGAAGCCCAGTCGCCATCCTTGAGAGCAGCCTGTGCGTCTTCGTAAGCTTTTACTGCTTTTTTGATGTAGTCTTCACTTGTTAGAGGTTTTTCTGATTCGGATGAGCTTTCTCCGCCTGTTGGCTGTTCAAGACCGCTTCCCTCTCCGAATAGGCTCTCAAGAGCTGCCGCAAGTGTAGGTTCATATGCAATTCTATCTCCGTATGCTACTACTACTCGTTTTACTTCAGGAATAGCACTGTTGGATGCTTCTAGATAGATTGGCTCTACATAAAGCAGTGAATTTTCTATAGGTACTACGAACAGATTTCCACGGCTGTACTGTGAACCTGCCTGGCTCCACAGGGAGAAGTCCTGTGAAATCTTAGTATTCTGGTCAATCTGCGCTTCTATCTGCATTGGGCCGTATACTGTTTTGTTCTTAGGGAACTGGTACAGTACAAGCTCTCCGTAGTGTTCGCTATCGTTTCTTGCAATCATCAGAGCAGTCATATTCTGCTTTGATTTTGGTGTGTACGGAATTGAACTGATAAACTCTGCTGAGCCCTCGCCAGGAAGTTTTGCTATGTAGTAGTTAGGTGACATAGTCTGTTCTTCTGTTCCGTAGATTTCATGTGCAAGTTCCCAGTGGTCTTCGTTCTGGTAGAATACCTTTTCGTCTTCCATATGATATCTTCCGTATACTTCTGACTGAATCTTGAAGAGTGCGTTAGGATATCTGATGTGTGAGCGAAGTCCTTCTGGCATCTTATCCATATCCTTGAATAGTTTAGGATATATCTTCTGATATGTTTTTGCAATAGGATCCTTATCGTCTACAACGTAGTAGCTTACATCTCCGTTGTATGCATCAACTACAACTTTAACTGAGTTTCTGATGTAGTTTGTTGTTCCTGCCTCATGTGTGTAAGGCTCTGAATATGGATAGTATGAACTTGTTGTATATGCGTCAATCATCCAGTAGATTTTGCCGTCTACTGTTACAGCATAAGGATCGTCCTCGTAGTTTAGATAAGGCATGATTTTCTGAACTCTATCTACAACGTTTCTGTTGATGATGATTCTAGAATCGCTATCGATATTAGATGAAACAAGAAGTTTCATGCTTGCTTCTCTCATTGAGAACATGATTCTGTTGAACAGGTTCAGTTTAATACCTGCGCTACCTTCGTACTTGCTGTATTTGTTTGAGTTTCCGTCAGGATAGTCGAATTCTTCTTCGTCTGTGTTTACGATAACGTAGTCGTTTGACAGTTCTCCGAAGTAAACTTCAGGTCTTGTGATCTGAATGTTTTCGGCTGATGACTCCGGCGGAATGTTTTTGATTACAACATCAGGCTGTCCACTTGCTGTAATAGTGTTAACTCTTGAAACTGCAAGTCCGTAGCCGTGAGTATATTTTAGATGTCTGTTAATCCATGTGTCTGTAATCTTTGATTCGTCAATTTCTCTAAGTGACAGATATGTCTGAGTGTATGTTCCGTTAATATCGTATCTGTCTACGTCGATATCATTAAACTTGTAGTACTGTCTGATACTCTGAGTCTGGTTATAGAATGTCTTGACAGGCTTGTAGTCATTAATTCTGATATTGCCAATAGTATCTTTGTTTGATGCGATGTCTCCAACTGTCAGGCTATTGTCTGCAGCAAAAGATTTAACATCTACATCGTCAAGCTGATATGCATACTGAGTGTACTTGATGTTGTCTGCCAGATACTTCTTTTCTTTGTTGATTTCGTCTGGAGATACAACCATGTTCTGTACAAGCAGTGAAATTGCAATTCCTGCAACGTTTACAATAATCATTGCAGCCGGTACTGTCAGAAGCTTCTTGTACTGCTTCTTGCGCATGAACAAAACAGTTGCTATGGCACCTGCTACAGATAAAACCATGAGAATTCTGTAAACCCACAGAGTTACCATTACATCTGTAAATCCTGCTCCAAACACAGCTCCTGTGTGTGACTGTAGAAGATCAAACTGTCTCAGGAAGAAATGTAGACCCAGCATCAGGAAGAAAACAACTCCTAGAATTGTAACCTGGCCAGATGCGATTTCCATGAGCGATTTGACATTAGTATCTGAAATATGTTTTTTCTTTCTTGGTGGAACGTTGAATCCAAACATCTGAGCAAACGGATTGTTAGGGTCAGCTGCACCTTCTGATTCGTAAGGTTCCGGTTCATCATCCTCGTATACGCTTGGAGTGTGCATAGTGATGAGGATTAAGTAGTATACAACTGTTGCGGCCATGAATAGAACGATTACGCCTATTAGAATTTCGTTCAATCTCTTCAGGAATTCAAACTTGAAGATGTAGAAGGAAATATCCATTCCAAACAGCGGATCATTCAGATCAAAGTCTGTACTGTTTGTGAATTCCAGTGCCTGGAACCACAGGTTTGAAACAAAGTAGAACGATACAAGTACACCGAATACTATTGATAGTATATTTGTGTACATGTTAAGCTTCTTAAGATTTGTTTCTTCTGTTGAAACTATTTTAGCAAAATAGCCTTTTTTCAGTTTTCTGAGATACAGATTCATAAGCACTGTCAGCACAACAAGGGCCGGCAGACCGAACTTCAGCTGAGTAAACAGCTTTGTGAAGAACACGCTTACGTATCCCATTTCCTTAAACCATAACCAGTCGGTTATGAAATTTACCATCGCAACAAGAAGAGCTACGATTACAACTACAACGAGCAGGAATATGGCAAATATATTTCGCTGCCCCTGAGTCTTCGGTTTCTTTTCCTTTTTTTCTCGCTTTTTCACTTTTTCCCCTCCTGACATATGCCTCTGCACCGGCATTAAATGTCTTTAATTCTGACTATCTCCATAGTCTTGTCTTCTGAAACGAGCTGTACAATCTTACGGCCCGTTGTCGCAGGCTCTCCCGCATCTTCAATTTCTGAAACCTGAATAAGCACATAATAGTTATTATCTGCTGTTCTGATTTCACCAAATTCAAGCGCTGTCACCGCAAACCCTTTATTCTCGACAGGCGAAAGAGCTTCTATCTCATGGTAGAAATCGCTGTCCGGAACAAGAAGATCCAGCAGAGCATCATTTGCTCCGTTTCTGAAATCTACCAGGTGTGAGTAATATGAAATAATGTCTCCTACTATTACATTTCCATAGTTAACAGTTTTGCCGTTATCATCTGTGTACCAAACGCTATCTGTAAAAGCAGCAGAATCAGCAAAGCCTTCTATTCCATAATCGTTATCATGATCAAAGCCTAGATTGGCACCTTCTTTGATTTCGGGAATATTAGGAGCCTTTGCTCGCTCAGCATCTATGACCTTGCTCATTGCAGTAGTCACATCTGAGGGCACCCCTGTTTCCTGCACCTCGTCATCAAATCCAAAAAGACCTGCTACCTTGTCTATACCCTTTTGGATATACATGCCAGGAACACTGTCTTTTGCAAACAGAAGAATCGATGCAAGAATAACTACAAGAGCAAGAATCACAATTATAATGTCTAGGAAAATTTTCTTTCCTGATTTTCCAGACTTTCTTTCTGTGTCGTGTTTTTTGCTCTTTGGAGCTTCATTTTCTTCTTCAAAATTTTCTGGTTCGAATATATCACTATATTTTATTTTATTTTTCTTTGGAGCAACAGGTTTTGCTTTTGCAGCTTCAGCCTTTACACTCAAATCTGCAATAGTTGTTCCTATCGGCTGATAAATTCCAATAACTCCGCTTTCGATAGAATCAAATGGAACATCAAAGTGATTTTCTGGAGCCGGATATTTTGGCTTTATCACCTTCTTGAGTGCAGATTTTAATCTATCTGCGCCCATTCTATCTTCTACCTTCTCGCTAATTTCAGAATCATTTACCTCTACAGATTCTACAGACTCTATAGGCTGCTGATCTGGATTTTCGGATACTGCAACGTTTTCCTCATCCGGCTCTATGTCTGTATTTCCCCAGCTATCTCTCGCTTTTTCTAGCTTTTCGGCTTTTGAAGCTAGGGCTTCTTCTGCTTCGTTTTCCTCGTGAATTCGTTTTTTCAGTCTCTCGTATTCCTGATCTAAAAGAGCCTGAAATTCTTCGTTTTTCTTATTAAATGTATAGAACTTGTCTATCTTTCTCTTTTCCGGTTCACCGCTTTGACCTTCCAAACTGTCATCTTCTGCAAGCTCGGACACATCAGTTACATCCTGCGGCATTTCCTTTGCCCTTGCTGCCTCTTCTGCTGCAGCTTCCATGCCGCTTCTATCAAGTCTTGTTGTAGTCCCAAGTCCCCAGTCAAAAGATGCAGGCTCGCCTCTAAAAATATCCTCCTCGCGGAAAACACTTTCTACTTCATCAGTCTTATCTGTAACCTTCTGTCTGTCATCTACAACAGATGACCAGTTAAAATCAGCCTTCGCGGGGTCTACATTTCTCTCTGGTGGAAATCCTCCAAGATCCCAGTCAAAATCTATGTGACGCGCTGCACTTAGCATCTCTTTTGCATCGCTTTTGTCTTCACATTCTTCTTTTTCAAAATCAACCGCACCTGTAACAAATCCAGTTTCTTCAGAAAATCCTTCCTCTGGCTCCGCATCAGCTACGGAAACTTTCGCTCCACAGTTACTGCAGAATTTGTCTTTCTCATTTAAGTCTTTGCCGCATACTTTGCAATACATATTTCCCTCCAAAGATTCTGTTATTTAATCTGTTCCGACAACTGTTCTTCTGTATATACATTGCCGAATTTATCTATAGCACAGTCCCTATTCATATACACCTTAGGTGTTTCCACACTCTTTCTGTGCCCTGCAATTTCACTTTCCTGTTTTTTTGTATCTCTAATCAAAGCCTCTATGACTTCTTCTGAATCAGTACTACGAAGTCCCTCGTATACAGAAAACGCACCCGGTTTTTCAGCCTGGGCTTCTTCTGATTTTTCCTGCATGCTTTCTATGGCTTCATCGTTCTTAACCGCTTTAGCTAGAGCAGAGGCTTTCACATCATCCGAACATGCTACCGAATCTAAGTCTTTATCATCAGCTACAGCTTTAGAATATGCAGCTTCGCCTGATGATGCATGATTCTCCGGTATATACTCATGGTCGATGCTTACGGTTGTCTGATGATCTCGATCATCGTCAGATACTACATAAGAAACCTTTACTGACGGAATATCCTTAGATACGCTTATGCTATTTTTCGATTTCCCCGTATCCTTTGCGGCTCTAACCGTCTGCTTATCGTTTATACTACTTACTGTTGTATTTATATCAGAAACAGTGCTGTTTATCTGAGAAAGCACATTTTTTTCTCTTTTCGTTTTCACAATCGCCCTTACAAGCGCATACAAAACAATGACTGCAAGAATTACAAGCAGTGCAATCTCTATAGGATACTGGTATTTGATTATAAATTCACCTATTTTTCCAACAGCATTCATGTGTGTTCCTCCATAATGATTTTCATTATATTATACAATAAATGCGGACTTTAAGCAATTAAAATAGGGATAGAAACTATATCTTGAAAGAAGTAACATTAAAAGCAGAGAAAGCCGAAACGGTTTTCCTGCTTTATT
>CAUWFN010000012.1:0-64521 GCA_963558075.1 uncultured Clostridia bacterium
TTTCGCATCATTTTTCACTTATATAAACAGAACTGACACGTTATGTGCCAGTTCCTAATTTCCAATCTATTCGTTTATATAAGCCTGTAATTCTGCGAGCTTTTCTTTATCCATAGGTTTTAGGTTTTCAAGCCTGTAGGACATTCCCAGCTTCTCGTATTTGTTCTTTCCCATATCGTGATATCCTAGAAGCTCTACTTTGTCCACGAAATCAACTCGTCTGAGAAATTCTTTTAGGGATGCCATGTATTCATCCGTGTCGTTAAACCCTGGCAAAACAACCTGCCTTATCCAAACATGCCTTTTGTATTTGTTTATCAAAGCTATTAGCTCAGGAAGCGTGTCCTGTTTTCTTGCCGTAACTTCAAAGAAGCTCTTTGGGTCTGTGTGTTTTATATCAAGAAGAATAAGATCAGCTCTTTTGATTACACTCTCACTATAGTCATCAAGATACGTTCCGCTTGTATCAACTGCTACCGATATTCCCTTTTCGTGAAGAGCATCGATTGCCTCTGCAAGAAATTCTCCCTGAAGTAGTGGTTCTCCTCCAGAAAACGTAACGCCACCATCGTCTCCGTAATAAGGTCTCCCGCGAAGGGCTTTGTTCACAACATATTCAATATCGATTTCTGTTCCTCCTGCCGTTTCCCATGTATCAGGATTATGGCAGTATGCGCATCGCGCAGGACAACCCTGCATGAAAAATACAGTTCTTATACCCGGTCCGTCTACAGCGCCGAATGTTTCAAGTGAATGTAGTTTACCTTGCATTTTAGCCTCCTTGTATCTTCCTATAGAAAACCTTTTTGCATCAAAGACAAAACTCCAGCCTGCAGCAGATTGCAGACTGGAGCAGATTGCTTTTACCGCCCGTAACTCAGCCGGTTATATTTTGCATTACATTCTATAATGCAGTCCTTTCGATTATAGGTTATTTTCAGGTAAAAACCTTTTTAATTATAGGCTCTGGTGGAATGTTCTTTCAATAACTTCCTTCTGATGAGCCTTTGATAGAGCATTGAATCTTACTGCATATCCAGAAACTCTGATTGTTAAACTTGGATATTTTTCTGGGTGCTCGTAAGCATCCATCAGCACTTCTCTGTTTAGAACGTTTACATTTAGGTGATGCGCTCCCTGACCAAAGTATCCATTCAGAAGACCTACAAGATTATTTCTTCTTGTTTCTCTATCTTTTCCAAGTGAATCAGGAGTGATGCTGAATGTATTTGAGATACCATCCTGGCATGTATCCCAATCTATCTTAGCTACAGAGTTAAGTGATGCAACAGCACCTGAGTTATCTCTGCAGTGCATTGGATTTGCTCCTGGAGCAAATGGAGTTCCTGCTCTTCTTCCATCTGGAGTGTTACCAGTTTTCTTTCCGTACATTACGTTCGATGTGATTGTCAGAACAGAAAGAGTTGTTGTAGCACCTCTGTAGTTTTCGTGCTTACGAAGCTCTTTGATAGCTTTTTCTGAAATTGCAACTGCGATTTCATCAGCGCGGTCATCATCGTTTCCGTATTTAGGGAAATCACCTTCGATGCTGTAGTCAACAATTACGCCTTCTTCATTTCTAATTGGTGTAACCTTTGCGTATTTGATTGCTGAAAGTGAGTCTGCTGCTACTGAGAAACCTGCTACTCCGAAAGCCATCAGTCTGCTTACTTCAGAATCAAGGAATGCCATCTGTGATCTTTCGTAGTCATACTTGTCATGCATAAAGTGGATTATATTCATGATTCTTGAGTAGATGCTCATCAGCCATTCTAGGTAGATGTTGTATCTTCTCCATACTTCATCGTAGTCAAGAGGTCCATCTCCCATAGGTTCCATCTGAGGACCAACCTTTTCGCCTGTTCTTTCATCAACACCACCATTGATAGCAAGAAGTAGACATTTTGCAAGGTTACATCTTGCTCCGAAGAACTGAATCTGCTGTCCCATCTGAATAGCTGATACGCAGCATGCGATTGAATAGTCTTCTCCGCAGTGAGGACGCATCTTGTCGTCGTTTTCGTACTGAATTGAGTCTGTGTCAATTGAAACCTGAGCGCAGAAGTGTTTGAATGGTTCAGGAAGCTTTTCTGACCAAAGAACTGTCAGATTAGGTTCTGGAGCAGCTCCAAGGTTATACAGTGTGTTAAGAACTCTATATGTGTTCTTTGTTACTCTATGTCTTCCGTCAAGACCTACACCTGCAAGACCTTCTGTAATCCACATTGGATCTCCTCCGAACAGTTCATTGTATTCGTTTGTTCTAAGGTGTCTTGCAACTCTTAGCTTCAGGATGAAGTCATCAACAAATTCCTGAATTTCTTTTTCTGTATATTTTCCGTTTGCAAGGTCTCTCTCAGCGTAGATATCAATAAATGTTGATGTACGTCCGATTGACATTGCAGCGCCGTTTTCTTCTTTAATACCTGCAAGATATGCAAAGTAAGTCCACTGGATTGCTTCCTTTACGTCTGTAGCAGGCTGTGAAATATCATAACCATATCTTTCTGCCATCAGCTTGATTTCTTTCAGTGCTGCAATCTGATTCCAGATTTCTTCTGAAAGTCTGATGTTTTCTGAAGTCATATCTTCTCTTGATGCGATTTCGTCGTGGTCTTTCTGCTTTTCTTCGATAAGTCTATCGATGCCGTAAAGAGCACATCTTCTGTAGTCTCCGATGATTCTGCCTCTTCCGTATGCATCAGGAAGACCTGTAATATATCCAAGGTGACGAACCTTTCTCATTTCAGGTGAATAAGCTTTGAATACACCATCATTATGAGTTGTTGTATATTTAAACATGAAATCAATTTCTTCTGGAAGTTTTTCGCCATATTCAGCAAGCTCTTCCCTTACCATTTTGATTCCACCAAAAGGGCAAATACCTCTCTTCAGCGGCTCATTAGTCTGAAGACCAACGATGATATCATCGCCTTCGATGATATAGCCAGGCTCATAGGCGTTAATTCTCATGATTCTGCTAGGATCAACCTTTAGAGTTCCTCCTGCAAGTCTTTCGGCTTCGAGAAGTTCCTTTACTCTGTTGTTACATCTTGTTGTACGTTCTGTAGGACCTTCTAGGAAGCTCTCATCTCCGTCATACGGTGTATAGTTAAGATTGATAAAATCGTCTACGTTAATTTTTGTTGTCCAAACTCCTTCTTTGAACCCATTCCATGCGTTGTACATCGGTATATCCTCCTTATTAGCTTGTATCTTACAATTAAAACTGATTACGATTTGATTATACACAAATAAAATAATTTGTAACCTATGATTTCATAAATTTTTTATAAAAAGAATAAAAAAAAACACCATTTCTTCAAAAAACGGTGTTTTCACGAATGAATATGTTCGCTTTGCTATAGTTGTTCGTATTTTTACCAAAATCAAGCCGGTTTAGCCCACTAAAACGCCATATAGTTTTGGATATTGTGTTAAAATCTTAACTTAATAACTCTATAGGCTTTATGATTATTCCGATTTTTTTACTGTTTTGCCGGCTTTTTCCCATAAAACTGATAATAGCAAACTTCAAGGCGTCCGTTGTACAGCTTACGTCTTCTATCTGCCTGGCGACCAAAGATTTTATCCTCTACAGTTTTATCTGTTGTTACCATAAATAGCGACCAAGTAGGGTTTTCAGCAAAGAAGCTCTTGTATTTTGCATATATATGCTCTATCTGCTGTTTTTCACCTATACGCTCTCCGTAAGGTGGGTTTGTAATTATAATTCCGCCTTCTTCTGATGCGGTTATCTTTGACATACTCATTGCCTTAACCACTATACAGTCGTCAACTCCAGCTTCCTCTGCATTTTCTCTTGCAGCCTCGACAGCTCGCCTATCTACATCAAAGGCATATATGCGAATATCACTATCAAAGTCAACCGCCTCATATGCTTTTTTGCGTTCTTCTTTCCAGACATCTTCTGGAATTAAGTCCCAGTCTTGGCAGGCAAATGAGCGATTAAGTCCCGGCGCTATGTTTCTTCCAATCATTGCAGCTTCTATAGGAATCGTTCCTGATCCGCAGCATGGGTCCATCATTATTCTTCCCGGCTTCCAAAATGAAAGCTTAACCATCGCCGCTGCTAGAGTTTCTTTGATTGGGGCTGCAACATTCTTCACTCTGTATCCACGCTTGTGAAGTCCTGCTCCACTTGTATCTACAGTAATCGTAACCCTATCTTTGAGGACAGTCACTTTTACTGTGTACTCTGCACCTGTTTCGGGAAACTCGTCCATGCAGTAGCATTCCTTTAGTCTTTCGACAATAGCCTTCTTTGTTATACTCTGACATGCAGGTACGCTGTGCAGCTTTGATTTTACTGATGTTCCTGTAACGGTAAATTTTCCATCAGGTGGAATAAGCTCCTCCCAGCTGATTCCCTTAACCTGCTGAAAGAGTTCCTCGAAAGTAACGGCCGTAAATTCACCCATCTTAAGAAGCACTCTGTCGGCACATCTAAGCCACATATTACTTCTTACTATCGCTCTCTCATCACCTTCGAAAGTGACTTTTGCATCTTCTGTTTTTATTATTTTATAACCTAGGTCCTGAATTTCTCTTTTTACTACAGCTTCAAGACCGAAGGTTGCTGTTGCTATAAGTTCTAATCTCATAAATTATTCTCTCCATATAAGAAAACTCCATAGCAGAAATGCCGTGGAGTTTTGTTTTTTCTTTTTACAGGTAAGGTTCTCTGCTGTTAAGCTTCTTGCTTTCGATTGTCTCGATAACGTTAAGAGCCTTTCCTGTTCCGATAGCCACACATGCTTCAGGATCTTCTGCAATACGCACTTCGATTCCTGTTCTGTCCTGGATTCTCTTGTCAATACCGTAAAGATAAGCACCACCACCTGTAATTACGATACCTGAGTTTGTGATATCCGCAGCAAGTTCAGGAGGTGTCTTCTCCAGAACTCCGTGTACAGCTTCGCAAATTGTGTATAGAGGTTCTTCTAGAGCAGTCATGATTTCGTCAGAAGAAACTTCCACTACCTTTGGAAGTCCTGTAACAAGGTCTCTTCCTCTACATTCTGCAACAACAGGCACTTCTCTTGCCGCTGCTGTACCAATCTGTTTCTTGAGATCTTCACTTGTTCTTTCACCGATGTAAAGCTTGTGAGTCTTTCTCATGTATTTTACGATAGCATCATCAAAGCGATCTCCCGCAACCTTTACTGATGTACTTGCTACAATTCCACCAAGAGCGATAACTGCGATGTCTGTTGTTCCACCGCCGATATCGATAACCATAATTCCGTCAGGTTTTGAAATGTCTAGACCTGCACCGATTGCTGCAGCAACTGGCTCTTCAATCAGGAATACTGACTTTCCGCCTGCCTGTGTTGCAGCCTCTCTTACTGCTCTCTTTTCTACTTCTGTTACGCCACTAGGTACGCAAACCATGATTCTAGGCTTGAAAAATCTGCCTGAACCGCAAGCCTTTTTAATGAAGTATTTAAGCATTTTTTCTGTGATATCATAATCTGAAATTACGCCGTCCTTAAGAGGTTTAACTGCAACGATGTTTGCAGGAGTTCTTCCTAACATCTGTCTTGCCTCTTCACCTACTGCAAGGATCTCATCTGTGTCGTTATTTACAGCAACTACTGAAGGTTCCTCCAGTACGATTCCCTTATTTTTTATATATACTAGGACATTGGCTGTACCTAAATCTATTCCAACTTCTATTGCCATGTTTATCTCCTTTCAATAAATAAGTTTTAATCTCTATCCAATTTATCCATAACTTTTATTATATACAATTTCACGCAAATTATCAATGAGTGCTACTGACCAATATTATATTTTGCGCTGTATTCCTGAAGATATGTTCTGAACTTAGGATCGTCCATTGCCATTAGTTTGTTTACATAATCATGAGCCTCGAACTGCTTCTTTGATAGCTCGATAATTCCAAGCGCAACGTTTGAGCAGTGGTCGGAAATTCTCTCGTAGTCATTGAGAAGGTCACTCATAACAAAGCCCTGCTGAATTGTACATTCTCCAGCCTGAAGTCTGTTTACATGGTGAAGCTTGATAGTTTCTACGATTCCGTCGATAACCTCTTCTAAAGGCTCAACTCTATATGCACTCTCTATATCGTCATTTGCAAATGCATAGCTTGAAATGCGTATGATTTCTCTGATTGCGCTTGTTGCAACAAGTAGCTCTTCCTGTCCTTTTTCGGAGAATGAAAGATTCTTATCACGAATTTCTCTTGCAACATCTACAAGGTTTGCAGCATGGTCACTCATTCGCTCAAGGTCACCTATAGAGTGAAGAAGTTTTGCTACCTGCGCATGGTCAGCATCTGTAAGGTCACAAGCTGACAGTTTAATCAGATATCCACCGAGTCTATCCTCATACATATCTATTTCACTTTCAATCTCGAGTATTTCCTCTGCAAGCTTATCATCGTAATGGAACAATATAGTCATTGCATTGTCCAGTGATTTCTTTGTTAAATCAGCCATCTCTGCTGCAAGGTCTTTACATTCTAAAAGCGCAATACCAGGAGTCTTTAGCAGTCTTTCGTCGATAAATACTCTCTCTGTCTTATCCTCTGCTTTGATTGTTCTTGTTGCAATCTTCACAAGAAGGCCTGAGAACGGTAGAAGTATCAAGCTTGTGCACACGTTGAATATACTGTGGGCAACTGCTATATCAACTGGTGTAATCGCATCGTTTATTATGCTTATTTTGAATCCGTAGGCTGCAATGCAGTATACAATCATGAAAATAGCTGTTCCAAGAAGGTTAAACGAAATATGGATTACAGATACCCTCTTAGCATTTTTGTTTACACCTATACTTGAGATAAGTGCAGTTACGCATGTACCTATATTCTGACCCATGATAATTGGAATCGCCATTCCGTATGTGATTCCTCCTGTCAGGGAAAGTGCCTGCAAAATACCTACAGATGCAGATGAGCTCTGGATTACTGCAGTCAGTACAAGACCTGTCAGAATTCCGAGGAACGGATTGCTAAATGCAACGATTATAGATGTGAATTTTGGTGAGTCAGCAAGAGGTGTTACTGCATCACTCATGAAATCCATACCATACATCAGAATCGCAAAACCTACGAGAATTGCACCTATGTCTTTTTTCTTTCCGCTCTTTGCACCCATTATCAAAAGAATTCCGATGAATGCCAGAATAGGTGAAAATGATTCCGGCTTGAGAAGTCTTATGAATATGTTGTCGCTCTCCAGTCCAATCAAACTCAGAATCCAAGCTGTAACTGTTGTTCCGATGTTTGAACCCATGATTACGCCTACAGTATTCTGAAGCTGCATGATTCCTGAGTTAACAAGTCCCACAAGCATTACTGTAACTGCTGAAGAGCTCTGAATTACAGCCGTAATTCCAACTCCGAGAAACATGCTTTTGATAGGGTTTGAGGTCATCTTTTTGAGGATACTTTCAAGCTTACCTCCTGCAAGCTTTTCCAGGCCCTGCGACATAAGGCTCATTCCATAAAGGAATAGCGCCAGCCCTCCAAATAGCGATATAAATGAAAATATATCCATTATAAAATCCTTTCTTTACTATATGAAAAATCTACTTAATCATTAAAAACCACTGTTATTTTGGTGCCTTCTCCAAGGACACTATCAAGCTGAAGGCTTGCATTGTGATATGCCGCCGCATGCTTGACTATTGAAAGACCAAGACCTGTTCCTCCAATTTCGCGAGAGTGACTTTTGTCCACTCTGAAAAATCGCTCGAATACACGCTCAAGATCCTCCTCTGGAATTCCGATACCGCTATCACTAACGCTAAGTGCCGGCTTTCCAGTTTCCGTATGAAATATGTTAACCTCTACATACCCGTTCTTTCTGTTATATTTTACCGCGTTTTCGCACATATTGTAAATCATCTCGTCAAGTATCTGTTTGACAGCGTTTACATATATGTGTTTTCCTCTGAGACGAAGTTCTATATTCTGTTTAGAGGCGGCATGCTCAAGAACCGTAAACTGCTCTTCGCATGCAATATAAAGATCTACCTTTTCCTTTCTTGCGGAAATCTGGTTTTCGTCAAGCTGCGAAAGCTTGATTATATCTCCCACCAGAGTTACAAGTCTCTGCGCCTCTGCATATATTCTGTCTGCAAATCCTGGAATGTCTTTTTCTTTTGCAATTCCATTTCTGATTATCTCTGCATATCCGGAAATAGAAGTCAGAGGCGTCTTCAGCTCATGAGATACATTTGCTGTAAATTCCTTTCGAAACTCCGCTTCCCTTGTTTTTTCGTTCACGTCAAGCTCCAGCCTGTTTATCCTGCTTTTTAGAAGCTTATTCTGAAATGAAATCTTATCAACCATAGGTCTAATTTCATCGTAAACGGCTGTTGAATCCGGATTATCCATATCAATCTCATAAAGGGGTTTTACTATCTTTCTGGCAATTGCACCTGCCATCAAAGTACCTATGCCGATTGCAAATATAAGAACCAGCACTGCAACCTTGAGAATGTTTGCAACGACCACAAAAAATGACCGCTTTGTTAAAGACAGTCGAATTACACTTTCATCATTCATTTTCAGCGCATAATATACAGTTTTCTTTGATAGAGTATCTGAATAGCGTTCAGTGCGTCCTACGCCTTCTTCCTGGGCTTGCTTAAACTCCGGTCGTCTGCTGTGATTTTCCATTTCCGAAGGATCAGCCTTTGTATCGTAGCTAACCGTTCCGTCGCTTTGAATCCATGTGACACGCATTTTGTCATCAGGCTCAATCTCCTGCAGATACTCCGTTCCGGATGTTTCAACACCAATTGCTATCAGATTTGCCTCATCCTTTAGACGCTGAGTGTATTCGCTTGTGTCTTCTATATATACAGCACCTACAATAAGAATTACACATAGTAGCCATACTGTAAGCGTTACATACAGAATTCCCCTAAATATTCTTTTTTTCATCTTCGAGTTCTCCAAACCTGTAGCCGATGCCGCGTACAGTCTCTATAAGCTTTCCGTATTCGCCAAGCTTCTGTCTTAGAGATCTGATGTGAACATCAACCGTACGGCTCTCTCCATCAAAGGAATATCCCCATATCTTTGTGAGAAGCTGGTCCCTTGAAAAAACCAGTCCCCTGTTCTCTATGAGAACTGACAGAAGTTCAAATTCCTTCAGCGTAAGCAGAACTTCCTCCCCATCTACCTTAACCTGATGCTTCTTTGGAGATAATGCAAGACTTCCTATTTTGTACTCAGATGAGTCTTCAGTCTTCTCGCTTCGTCTTAACAAAGCCTTGACTCTTGCTATAAGCTCCATCATGCCAAAAGGCTTCGGCAGATAATCGTCTGCTCCATTGTTTAGACCAAATACCTTGTCGTATTCGCTTCCTTTTGCGGTCAGCATCATTACCGGTGTTTTTGATATACCCGGCATGACTCTGATCTTCTTCAGAATCTGAAGGCCGTCCTCTTCCGGGAGCATAATATCCAGAAGTATAAGATCGGGAGTTTCCTCTTTCAGGGCTTTCCAGAACTGTGACGGAGTACCAAATCCCTTCACCTCATATCCTGATTCATTTAATGTATAAAGTACAAGTTCTCTTATACTTTCATCGTCTTCTACAAAGTAAATCACCTTTCTGCTCCTTTTTTTCATAGTATATCATTTTAAGTTTACTATACCTTACTTCAAAATTCTACAGAAACTTAACTTTTTTCCAAAATAAATCTTTTTCTAACAAAAAGAACCCTTCCAAAATTGAAAGGGTTCGTGTTCTAATCTGTCTTAACTTGCGACTAAATCAGCGCTTTTATTGCTGCAAGGATTGCATCAACTTCTTCTTCTTTTGTTCCCCATGCAGTAACAAGTCTGATAGGAATCTCACCGTCTTTTTCTGGTGCCCATTCATAGAAGAAAAACTCTTTCTCAAGTTCTTTTACTACAGCCGTAGGGAGCACAGGGAAAATCTGGTTAGTATCGGACTTGCTGTACATCTTGCAACCCATCTCCTCCAGACCTTCTTTTAGCTTCTTGGCCATTTTATTTGCGTGAGATGCCATCTGGAAGAAGATGCTGTCTTCTCCACCTTTTAGAAGCGCCTCAAACTGAACTCCGAGAAGTCTTCCTTTTGCAAGGAGGCCTTTGTTTTGTTTGATCATCCATCTAAAGTTTTCGTTTATATCCTCATTTAGGATTACAAGAGCCTCACCCATGAGGGCTCCGTTCTTTGTTCCGCCTATATAAAATGCGTCTGTATATTTTGCTATATCATGTAATGTCAGGTCGTTTGCCTCGCATGTCAAAGCCGCACCGATTCTTGCGCCGTCCATATATACATACATGCCTCTCTTTCGGCAAGCCTCGCTCAGAGCCTTCAGCTCTGCTTTTGTATAAATCGATCCGCCTTCTGTTGCGTTAGAGATGTAAATCATCTTTGGAATTACTGTATGCTCATCCTCAAATTCATCCCATGCACTGTCGATATCTGCAGGCGTAAGCTTTCCATCAGGTGTATCTATTGCAATTACTCTGTGACCTGTAGCCTCAACACCACCTGTCTCATGAGTGTAAATGTGTCCAGCTTTTGGCGCTATAACAGCCTCGTAAGGTCTCAGAGCCGCAGCAATCGTCGTTATATTTGTAGGTGTTCCTCCTACCATTAAATGAACTTCGCAGTCCTGTCTTCCGATAAGGTCTTTGACCATCTGACGAGCATTGTCGCTGTGCTCATCAAGAGCGTATCCATCTGAATGCTCAAGATTTGTGTCAATCAGAGCCTGCAGCACATCAGGATGAGCTCCCTGGCTATAGTCACTTCTAAAATAAATCATAGCAAAAATCCTCCTGTATATTTAATGTTTTTAATAGCGTATCAAAGAAAAGCGCCTTCTTTTGTGAAATCTTGCTTCCCTACTCTATTATAATCCAAAAAACATAAGAGTAAATATGAAAATTTAACCTATATCAGACATTTTTGCTTAAGAAAATCCTTTGCAACATCAGCAGGCTCCTCGCCAAGCTCATCAACTCTGTAGTTCAGCTCCTGCATAACCTCGTCTGTAAGAACCTTGCTTAATCTATTGATGCTCTTTTCTAGTTCAGGATAATCCTCTAGTACTTCTTCTCTTATTATAGGAATTGCATAATAAGGAGGGAAGAAGCTGTCAGTGTCTTCTAGAACTGTAAGGTTATATTTTTTTAGAAGTCCGTCTGTAGCAAAAGCATCCACAATATCGACCTCTCCATTTTCTAGTGCTGTAAATCTAGGTGATCCATCAAGACCTACAGTATCGGCAAAGTTAAATCCGTACTTTTTCACTATTGCAGGAAGTCCATCGTCTTTTCTGTTCTGGAACTCTAACGTAGTTCCGACTTTGATACTGCTGTCGCACTTTTTGAGGTCGGAAATTGTTTTTAGTCCATACTTTTTGCCTGTTTCTGGAGAAACTGCAAGTGTATATGTATTGTTAAATTTTGCCTGAGGCATAACTTCCATTTCGTATTTTTCTTTCAGTTCTTCGCGGCATCCATCGTATACCTTATCCATGTCAGTTACTGGCTTGTGATTCAAAACATTTACAAAGATTGTTCCTGTGTAGTCCACGTACATGTCGATTTCGCCTTTTTTCATAGCTCCAAAGCATACCTGGCTTCCGCCGAGATTTTCTTTTCTGACAACCTTAATGTCAGTGTCATTTTCGATTACATCAGCATAGAGGTTACATAAGATAAGCTGCTCTGTAAAGTCTTTGCTGCCTATTACGATTGTCTTGTCGTTTTTCTGAAGATTACCAAAAGCGCTACCTGCAACTAAACATATGATAAGCGCAACAGCTGTGCCAAGCACGATTTTTTCTCTTCTTCTCTTCTTTTTTAGCTCGCCTTTTGTTCCATCAAAAGCCTTCTGAAGACTTATTGGCGTAACAAGTCTTTCGACGATTCCCATGAGAAAGTCAACTATGAGAGCTAGAATACAAGCAGGAACCGCACCTGCAAGAATCTGTGCGTTATTTACAGTTCTGATACCGGAAAATACCAGATATCCAAGTCCGCCTGCACCGATAAATGCAGCCATAGTCATAAGACCTACAGCAGTAACTGCAGAAATTCTTACCCCTGCCATGATAACAGGAAGAGCCATTGGAAGTTTTACCTTCATAAGAACTTGCCAGTTTGTAAGACCGATTCCCTGCGCTGCCTCTACAAGCTGCGGGTCAATACTCGAAATTCCCGTATACGTATTTTTGATTATAGGAAGAAGGGAATAAATTATAACCATTACTACCGCAGGAAGTGTACCGATTCCAAGAAGCGGAATTGCAAGTCCAAGTAGCGCCATGCTAGGTATCGCCTGAACGACGTTTGCAACACCGATAACAGGTTTTCCCATTTTCTTGACATAACTTATTAGAATACCTAGTGGCACACCGATAACAATTGCAAGACCTACTGCAATAACTGTCATTTCAACATGCTCTAGAGTCAGCTTCCACACCTGCGCGGCATTATTAATTATATAGCTTATAAAGTTCATTATGCCTCGCCTCCTTCCTGCGCTTCATCTGTCAGGAACTGCTTGCTAAGTGTCGATACAAGGCTACTGTTTGTCAGAAGACCAGCAAGCTTGCCATCGCTGTCCGTAACAGGAATATTATTTACATCAGATTCTTCAATCATCTTAAGCACATCTACTATATTATCGCCTACATGAGCCACATAATTTACAGGCTCCATAATTTCCTCTGCAGGCATTAGTGGTCTTAGCGCCTTGAACAAAGTCTTTCTTGTGATAATTCCAAGAAGGTTCTTTTCGTCATCGCAAACGAGAAGCGTATCAATATGATGGTCTCTCATTCTCTTTATGCATCTATTTCTGATCATGTCTCCCTTGCAAGTTATAGGGTTTTTGATCATGAAATCCTCTACTTTGATAAATTCCGGTGAATCCCAGATTCTGTTTGTGCCAACAAAGTTTGCAACAAAATCGTTCGCCGGCTTTCTAAGAATTACCTCAGGTGTATCAAACTGAAGAATTTTACCGCCTTTCATGATACAGATTCTATCGGCAATTTTTATAGCCTCGTCCATATCATGAGTTACGAAAACCATCGTTGTCTTTGTTTTTTCCTGAAGCTCTCTTAAATCATCCTGAAGGCTACTTCTTGTTACAGGGTCAAGAGCTGAGAAAGGCTCGTCCAGAAGAATTATTTCAGGATCATTTGCAAGGGCACGGATTACTCCGATTCTCTGCTGCTGACCACCGGAAAGCTCGGAAGGATATCTATCTAGATATTTATCTGGGTCAAGGTCAACCATCTTCATCAGGTCTATGGTCTTTTCGACTATATCCTCAGATTTCTTTCCCTCAAGCTTTTCGATTATCTCGATATTCTGCCTGATTGTCATGTGAGGGAAAAGTCCACCCTGCTGTATTACATAACCAATATTTCTTCTCATTTTGACCTTATCCATTTCGGATATATCCTTGCCGTCAATGAGAATTTTACCTTTGCTTACAGGTATAAGGCGGTTAATCATCTTCAGCGTAGTTGTTTTTCCGCATCCGCTGGGCCCTATGAGAACCGTAAGCTCGCCGTCGTGAATCTGCATGGATATATTATCCAAAACAGTATTCCCTTTGAATTCTTTCGTTACATTAAGAAACTCAATCATACTAATCTCTCCTATCCTATATATAAAAAAGCCGCAACTTCTGCAAATGAAAATTTACGGCTATTTTTGTACAGTATTCCCCTTTATATTATTTTACAATATTTTTGTGATATAAATTGGTTTCTCTGTGTAGCTTTTATGATTTTTTAGAAAAGGAGATTTAGTATTAGTATTTTAATACTCGATTTATTAGTAATAGTGTTTTGCTCTGGTAAGGCTATATGTCTAATTTTATGATTCCATCCCAAGCCCAGCTTACAATAAAAAAGGAGAGGCTTCGCATACCCGTAAGGCTTTGCGTACCTCTCCAAAAATTTCAATTTTGCTTAACTGAAATCAGTTTGCTTATTTTTCGATTACTACTGCAGTACCCATTCCACCGCCGATGCAAAGAGTTGCAAGACCTAGCTTAGCATCTTCTCTCTTCTGCATTTCGTAGATAAGTGAAATAAGGATTCTAGCTCCGGATGCTCCGATTGGGTGTCCAAGAGCGATAGCTCCGCCGTTTACGTTTAGCTTGTCAAGATCAAATCCAAGATCTCTACCTACAGCGATTGACTGAGCAGCGAAAGCTTCGTTAGCTTCGATAAGGTCCATATCAGCAATTGATAGACCAGCTTTTTCTAGAGCTTTCTTTGATGATGGAACTGGACCATAACCCATGATTGATGGATCAACACCAGCTGAAGCGTATGATTTGATTGTGCAAAGTGGTTTTAGACCTAGTTCGTCAGCCTTTTCTTTTGACATAACTACTAGAGCAGCACCTGCATCGTTGATACCTGAAGCATTAGCAGCAGTTACAACTCCGTCCTTCTTGAATGCTGGCTTTAGTTTAGCCATCTTTTCGATTGATGAACCAAATTTAGGATATTCGTCAGTATCGAATACGATTGGATCGCCCTTTCTCTGAGGAATTTCTACAGGAACGATTTCGTCAACGAATTTGCCAGCTTTTACAGCTGCTTCTGCCTTCTGCTGTGAAGCTAGTGAGAATTCGTCTAATTCTTCTCTAGTGATTCCCCACTGTTCAGCAATGTTTTCTGCTGTGATACCCATGTGGTAACCGTTGAATGCGTCCCAAAGACCATCGTTAACCATCATGTCTACCATTCCAGTGTTGTTCATTCTAGCTCCCCATCTTGCTGATGGAACTGCGTATGCTGCAGCTGACATGTTTTCTGCACCACCTGCTACTACGATATCAGCATCGCCTGCTTTGATGATCTGTGCAGCAAGTTCTACAGCTCTAAGACCTGATCCGCATACCTTGTTGATTGTCATTGTAGGAACTTCGATTGGAAGACCAGCATCTAGTGACATCTGTCTTGATACGTTCTGGCCTAGTCCGCCCTGAAGTACGCAACCCATGATAACTTCGTCTACCATTTCAGGTTTGATTCCAGCTCTGTTGATAGCTTCTTTGATTGCGATTGCACCAAGTGTTCTTGCAGGAACGTTCTTTAGAGTTCCTCCAAAGCTTCCGATAGGTGTTCTAGCTGCGCCTACGATTACAACTTCTTTCATTTTATATGTACCTCCTTAAAATATGCCTTCGGGCTATATAATAACAAAACAATCTGTGTCGGAAAACTGACAGTTTTCGTAATTTCCTAATTTGTCAATTTTTTCACATTCTCGATAGATTCATTCTACTACAACCGATTACAAAAAGCAACCGGAATATTTTTCTTCCATATGATTTGGTCTCAGAGCTTCTTTTGCTTTTCTGAGATTTGGAATTCCGATATCTTCCTCTCTATTTACATAAACGATTTCCTCAGGAAGGTTAAGGCAAAACTCTCTAGCAATAACCTGGTAAAGGCCTCTGAAGCTATCATCAGCCTTTTCGAAATGAGCAACTGCTGTATCTTCGTTTAGGCGCTCGCCTATAGAAAATGCCTGAAGCTTTCCGTCTATGTATATGCCTGCAGAATAAACTTCCGGAAGGTCTATAAGGTTCATCATCTCGCCTATCGCCTCAGATTCCATAAGAAGGCTTTCCGCCTCGTCTTTGTCAAGGTCCTTTGCCTCTCTCATTCTGTCTGTAAATGCGAGAACCTCATCCCTATCTTCAGCTGTCAGCTTTCTTGCCTCATAGCTGTAGTTCTTCAGGAAGTAATTCATGTGATTCTTTTTCTTGTGAAGAGCTCTGCCGCTTAAGCTTATGAGCTTTTCCTTGAGATATACGTACTCATCGTCATCTCTGTCGTGTGTAAATTCCATCTGGCCAGGGAAAGTGTCCTCTAAGATTTCCACCATATGACCAGGTATCAGTATCATCTGAAACTTTCTTTTTCTTTCATCAAAGCGTCTCTTCGCCTCGAGCACTGCCTCTTTAAACTTTTCTCTGTCGTAGTTTCCGTCTTTTGTAAGAGGCATAGATATTGCCATGTTCGGGTCTGCGATCATACAGTCTGCACCGGCCATAAACAGATAATCGTTTATTACCTCCCAGCAGAGACAGTGTGTGTTTCGCCAGATATAGTTTGCGATATAAGTATATCCTGCCCCCCTGTAGTCGTAGCCTCTGAAATAGCTTTCGAGAATCTCAACTTCCTCATCTGTTGGATTGTCGAAACTATGTTTGAAAATATTCATATTTTTAAATCCCACTCCTTAATTTTCTCCACTTTTTCGCGGTCTGTATAATCAAAACGCAGTGGAGTAATGCTTGCATAGCAGTCACGAGCTGCAATAACGTCCGTATCTGCATCTGCATCAAAGTCTACAGGCGGGTTACCCGTAAGCCTGTAGTTCTTGCCGTCCTCGCTTCTGAATCCATCATCGTAATATCTTGGGCCAAGCTTAGTAACCCGTACTCCTTTGATTTTTTCAGGTGGAAGATCTGGCGTATTTATGTTAATAACAGTATCTGTCGACAGCTTTCCATAAACAAAATCAATCATCTTGACAGCAAGTTTACATGCATATTCAAAATGCACTGCCTTGTGATTATCAACGGAAACGGAAACAGCATGAACGTGGTCTATTGCTGCCTCCATTGCGGCACCTACAGTTCCTGAGTATACTGTATCAAGTCCTAAATTGCTTCCATGATTAATTCCGGAGAAAACCATATCTATAGGCTTTCCGTCTGCTCCCCCAAACTGCAGTCCAATCTTGGTGCAGTCTGCCGGCGTCCCGTCTACAGAATATGCCTTCTTCGCATATGGAAAATCGACTTCTTCTACAAGCACATCTGCATTCAATGTTATAGCATGGCTCTTTGCACTTCGCTGCCCACTTGGAGCACACACATAGACATCTGCTACTTCTGAAAGTGCCCTGGCAAGGGCTTTGATGCCATCTGCTTGTATCCCGTCATCGTTAACTACAAGTATATTCATTAATATTCCATTACCTTTCCTATAGAATCATAGATAACAAGATCTGCTCTGTTGTCATATGCTGTTTCGCTCTTATTGATAAGCACGAGATTATCACCAGAAAAGTAATTCAAAAGGCCTGCTGCAGGATATACTGCAAGTGAAGTTCCACCTACAATCAAAGTATCTGCTTTTTCGATTGCTCTTACAGCACCTTCAATGCAGTCCTCATCGAGCATTTCACCAAACAAAACTACGTCCGGCTTAATTCTTCCACCGCATTCGCAGTATGGAACACCGCTTCTACAGTTTGACTCATCCATTATATAGTCTACTCCATATGGCTTACCGCACTTTTCGCAGTAGTTTCTGTGCACACTTCCATGAAGCTCATACACTCTGTTGCTTCCTGCAAGCTGATGAAGACCATCTATATTCTGAGTTACAACAGCACTAAGCTTACCCTCCTGCTCAAGTTTAGCAAGAGCTATATGGGCTTTGTTAGGTTTTGCATCTGTATATATAAGGTTTTCTTTGTAATATTTGTAAAAGACCTCCGGTTTTGACATGTAAAACTCGTGAGAAAGTATACTCTCCGGCGAATATCCGTATTCCTTCTTCGCGTTATACAGTCCCTGTTCAGAACGAAAATCCGGAATATCTGATTCCGTAGAAACGCCCGCACCGCCGAAAAATACAATTCGACTGCTTTTCTCTATGATTTTCTCTAATCTTTTATCCATGATATATACGCTTCCTTTCAAAATCTATACATTCATGTTATTATGTATTATTATACCGTTAGGTGTAATTAGTTAAGTATATCATAGTTTTAAGGGGATGTTAAGGTGAAAAAGCAAAACAAAAATGTATACTTTGCAGGTCCACCAAAGAAGACTGCACTCGTTCTAAGCGGTGGAGGCTCTAGGGGTGCTTACCAGTGCGGAGCATGGCAGGCTCTCGATGAGCTTGGCGTAAAATTGGATATTGTTACAGGTGTTTCTGTAGGTGCTTTGAATGGTGTTATGGTGGTTCAGGGCGATCAAATAGAGACTGCAAATCTATGGAGAAAACTCGAGACAGATATGGTGTTTGATGTAGAATCAGATGCTCAGATGCAGGATTTTGCTGTGGAGTTTCTCAAAAACGGCGGAGCCGGCACAGAAGGGCTTCAGTCTATAATAAGAGAATATATTGACGAGGATGAGCTTCGAAAAAGTCCTATCGACTATGGACTTCTAACCGTTGAGTTTCCAGCGATGAAGCCTCACTACAAGTGGCTACAGGATATTCCAGAAGGTCAGCTTGCAGATTACGTAACAGCAAGTGCCTCTGCATTTCCGGCTCTTCACCCTCACGAAATAGACGGTAAATCCTATATCGATGGAGGCTACGAAAACAATCTGCCCGTAAAAATGGCAGTAGACCGAGGCGCAACGCATATTATCGCAGTCTACCTTAAAGCCATCGGAAAATTTGACCCAAAAGAACTCGATACCGCAGAAAATATTCTGTTTGTAGAGCCTAAGTGGGATCTTGGAAGCTTCCTTATTTTCGACAAGAAAAACACCAAACGCACCATGAGGCTCGGATATCTTGATATGATGAAGGCCTTAGATGTCTACGACGGCGATTACTACAGCTTTGTCAAAGGCGAGTTCGACAAAAAAACTGTTCTCATGGCTGATGCTTGTGCTAAAATTTTTGAGCTTAATCCTCTGATTCTTTATAAAAAAGAAATCTTTATGGAAGAAATCAGTAGGTCTATTGAAGAGGCCAGAGAAGATATTTCGGACAAACTCGATTTCAGATGGCGAGGTCCTTTTAAACTTGAAAAAATAAAAGATGCTCTGGAAACAGCAAACAAGAAAACCCTCGTCCTCGTGCTAGCTCAGTTTATCGCAGACGGCGATGATGACGCATCGCGTATTTTAAGATCAAAGTCAGTGCAAAGGCTCTTAAAAAATGAGCTTGCAGCTGCAAAATTCATATATAGATATTCACTTTAATAAAAAAGGCTTCACACCAGATGAATTTACACCCGGCGTGAAAGCCTTTTATTTTTCATATTTTCTTTAGCCGCATTTTGAGAATCCACAGTTTCTGCAGATTACACATCCTCCTTCGTGCTCAACAACACTTCCGCATTCAGGGCACGCATGTATTTCACCTGCTGTGGCAGGAACGTCAGTTTCTTCCTTTGCTAGAATATTCTTCTTCAGCTTTGCTGATTCTGGCTGAGGAAGGCTTACTGATGTACCATAGCCTTCTGATTCAATCTGCTTGGAAACCTTCATGATAACCTTCGCTATAGCGTCAGGACATGATGTGCATGTCATACCCTGCTGTCTAATTGTAGAAGGACATCTGATTCCCTTAAGCTGGTCGTAAACTTCGTTTATAGATATTCCGCTTCTGAGAGCAACAGAAACAAGTCTTGCAGTCGCCTCGCTTTGGCTAGGACATCCGCCAGCCTTTCCTGTGCTTGTGAACACTTCACAGATTCCGTTTTCATCATAATTTGTTGTAATATAGAGATTTCCGCATCCGATTTTTACCTTTTCAGTAAATCCTTTTGTTATTTCTGGACGTGGTCTAGGTTCAATATGACCATAGCCTTTCTTCTGCTTAACAGCCATAACCTCCATATCAGATTCTTTGTTAACTTTTCCGATATTGAGAACCTGTTCTTCTCTGCTTCCGTCACGATAAATTGTAACGCCCTTGCATCCTTCTCTATATGCACGCATATAAACGTCTCTAACGTCATTTCTAGTTGCTTCCTTAGGGAAGTTTACTGTTTTTGATACGGCATTGTCCGTATGTCTCTGGAACGCCGCCTGCATTCTGATGTGATCTTCCGGTGTAATATCGTGAGCGCATACAAATACGTCTCTGACTTCCTTTGGAATTTCCTCGCAGTGAGCGATAGTTCCTTCTTTTGCAATTTTTGCAAGTAGCTTCTCGTTGTAAAGTCCAAGCTCTTTAAGCTTCTCTGTCAGGATAGGATTTACTTCTATTAGCTCAGTACCATCCATGATATATCTGATATATGCATAAGCAAATACAGGTTCAACTCCAGAAGAGCATCCTCCAATGATTGAAAGTGTACCTGTAGGCGCAATAGTTGTTATTGTAGCATTTCTTGCAGGTTCACCGTCGCATAATGTACTTGCTTCAAATAGAGGGAATGTTCCTCTCTGTTCGGCAAGAATAGAACTTGCAGCATGTCCAGTGTTATTGATGAATCCCATAACCTTCTCCGCAAGAGCTGCCGCCTCATCTGAGTTATATGGAATGCCCATTAGAAGAAGGGCATCAGCCCAGCCCATAACACCTAAGCCGATTTTTCTGGAGGCTCTTGTTGTCTCCGAGATTTTTTCTAGCGGATAATTGTTTGCATCTATAACATTATCTAGGAAGTGAACTGCTTTTTTTACTGTTTCTTCTAAAAGTCCAAAATCAAATTCATAACCAGTAAGAGTTTTTCTGAGCATTTTAACAAGATTGATTGAGCCCAGGTTACAGCTTTCGTATGGCAGAAGAGGCTGCTCTCCGCAAGGATTTGTACTTTCGATTTCGCCAACTGTTGGTGTCACATTGTCTCTGTTTAGTCTATCAAGGAAAATAATTCCCGGCTCGCCGTTTTTCCATGCGTGATCTACGATAAGATCAAATACTTTAACAGCGCTGAGGTGTCCTACAGATTTCTTTGTTTTTGGGTCGATCAAATCATAGTCGCTCTCGTTTTCTACGGCTTCCATGAACTCCTCTGTGATTCCCACACTTATATTAAAGTTAGTTATTTCTTTGTTATCTGACTTGCAGTTTATAAACTCTAGAATGTCCGGATGGTCAATTCGAAGAACTCCCATGTTAGCTCCTCTTCTAGTTCCTCCCTGCTTTACTGCCTCTGTAGCCGCGTTAAAAACCTTCATGAAGCTTACAGGTCCACTTGCAACTCCGCCTGTTGATTTAACTGCAGAGCCGCTCTGACGCAGTCTAGAGAAAGAAAATCCTGTACCACCGCCTGATTTGTGAATAAGTGCTGCATTTTTTACAGAATCAAAGATTCCCTCCATACTATCTTCTACAGGAAGAACAAAACAAGCTGAAAGCTGTCCTAGCTTTCTTCCCGCGTTCATCAGTGTAGGTGAATTTGGCAGGAACTTAAGGTCTGTCATAAGCTCAAAGAACTCATCACTAACAGCCTTTGTGTCTGCTGTATTATCATAATTTGCATCTACTGCTGCAATTGTATCTGAAACTCTACGAAACATTCCTTCTACTGTTTCTATAACTTCGCCCTCTTCATCCTTTGCAAGATAGCGCTTCTCAAGCACTGTGAGGGCGTTTTGTCCGATTTCGCTTATTGCCATATTGTACCTCCTTACATACACTATATATTCTATCCTTCGTAATTATATCACTATATCTTGTGGTCTGCAAGGATTCTTTGATTTTCACCAGCAAAAAAACAGCCCCATTTCTGAAGCTGTTTTGTGTATTCATATGTTTTGATAATATGTAAAGATGCCTTTCCTATCCGAAGATTCACGGACTTTCTACTGATTTTAGATGAAACTCCATCTCTTCTTAATTTGCTAGAAAAATTATCATCAAAGAAAATTCCTATGCACGAAGCATCGATCCAAGGAAAGAAACAAGTCTTTCGCTCTTTGGCGAATTAAAAATTTCTTCTGGTGTACCCTCTTCGATTATAACACCTTTATCCATAAAAATAACTCTGTCTGCAACTTCCTTTGCAAAACCCATTTCGTGAGTTACTACAAGCATAGTTGTGTGGCTGTCTGCAAGCTTTTTCATTACGTTTAGAACCTCACCTGTAATCTCAGGGTCAAGAGCTGATGTAGGCTCATCAAATAGCATAAGGTCAGGATTCATTGCAAGAGCTCGCGCAATCGCAACTCTTTGTTTCTGTCCACCGGAAATGTGAGCAGGATACATGTCAGCCTTAGTCTCAAGACCAACCATCTTAAGAAGATCCATAGCTCTTGCCTTTGCGCTTTCCTTTGACTGCTTATTTACCTTTATAGGCGCATAAGTTATATTTTCTAGGCATGTCATGTGAGGAAACAGGTTGAAGTGCTGAAACACCATTCCTGTTTTTCCATGTAGATTGATATCGCCAGATGTAACAGAGTTAAGACCGTTAATGCATCTAAGAAGAGTACTTTTGCCTGATCCAGAAGGCCCTATAATAGCCACTGTCTCACCTTTTTTCATGGAGAAATTAACGTTGTCTACTGCACGAAATCCGTCATATTCTTTGACGATATTTTTCATTTCTAGAATGTTTCCGTTTTCCATTAGTATTCCTCCTTTGCATCATATCTCTTGAAATATTTTTCGAGCTTTCCTGCGATTATTGTCAAAACAGCAGTCATAATCAAATAGATTACTGCAGCAAAGATAAACGGCATCATGGCTGTAAGTCTATTTGCTGTGCTGTTAGTTGCTTTCATCAGTTCAATTACAGGCAGTGTAGAAGCAAGAGCTGTATCCTTTACAAGTGTAATTGCCTCGTTTACAACTGGTGGAAGAATTGATTTCATTGTCTGAGGAAATATAATATCCATCATTGTCTGTTTTTTCGAAAGGCCCAGAGCTTTTGCAGCCTCGTACTGACCTCTGTCTATTCCATTGATTCCGCCTCTATATATTTCGGCAAAATACGCTGCGTAGTTAAGCACAAATGTAAGTATTACTGTAAAGAATGCGTTCATCTTGATTCCCAGATAAATTGGGAAAAAGAAATAGAAGAAAAACAGCTGCAGCAGTAATGGTGTGCCTCTGAATATCCAAACGTAAACCTTGCATATCCAGCTTAGAGGTTTAAACTTGCTGTTCATTCCCAGTGTAATCGGCAGTCCAAGAGGAAGCGATAGCACTATTGTCAATATGAAAATTTCTACTGTTACAACCGATGCTTCTAGCATAAACGGCAGTGATTGCAATACTTTGTCCATTTCTGTTCCTTTCGTTTCGTACATTATTAATCACGCCGAGAAAAGGCCCCGGCGTGAATTTTGTTGCTATTTTATTATATTACTCTACTTCTTCAAATACAACTATATTTTTACCAAACCATGTTTTGCTTATTTCTTCTGCTTTACCGTTATCGATTACTGCTTTGATTGCGTCGTTTACTTTATCTCTAAGAGCTTCGTTATCTTTTGCAAATCCGATTACGTAGAAGTCATCACCAAGTGAGTATGTGCATTCTTTCATTTCGCCGCCAAGATTTTTGTTTGTGTAATTTCCTAGAACCTGGTCAACTGCGATTACATCTACTCTTCCTGCCTTTAGATCCATGATTGCTGAATCGTATGTATCATATTCGCTGATGTTTGCTGCAAACTGGTCATAGCATTCGTTCTTCTTAAGCATTTCTAAAGCTGAGGAATCTACCTGAGTACCGATTTTTAGGTTAGCTAGTTCTTCTGGCTTTGTTACATCTACAGAACCTGATTCAAGTGACATAAGAACGATTTTGTTATTCAGATATTTGTTGCTCAGTGACATGTTTTCTTTTCTATCAGGTGTGATTGACATTCCGTTCCATACACAGTCGATGTTTCCTGACTTTAATTCCATATCTTTTGCGTTCCAGTCAATAGGCTTGAATTCAACTTCCATGCCTAGCTCTTCACCTACTGCATTTGCAAGGTCAATATCAAAGCCAACCAGGTCGCCGTTTTCATCTCTGAATCCCATAGGTGCGAATGCATCATCAAGACCTATAACAAGCTTGTCGTCTCCCTTTGCTTCTTCTTTTTCGCCGCATCCTGTTAGTGCAAACATTCCAAAGCTCATAACTGCGATTAATCCAAGTGCTAATAATTTCTTTTTCATTTTTCTGTCTCCTTATTCTCTTTAAAATGATTTTCTTTTTTAATTTAATATTTGTTTTCCTTTATCGCTTTACTGCGTTAAATTACTATAGCATTATATTACTACCTGTATATCTATTTGTCAACACTTTTCTGTGATAAATCGCTAAATTTTTTATATTTTTTTGTTACTATATATAAAACATTGGAATTTCAACATTTACTATCAAAAAATAGAAAAAAAGACCGGTGCATAAAGCACCGGCCTTCGTGTTTCATCTATTACTATCTGTAATTATTCGATGATTTCTGTTACTACACCTGAACCTACTGTTCTTCCGCCTTCTCTGATAGCGAATCTTAGTCCTTCTTCGATAGCGATTTCTGTGATCAGTTCGATTTCCATTACAATGTTATCTCCAGGCATGCACATTTCTGTTCCTTCTGGAAGCTTTAGATCTCCAGTTACGTCAGTTGTTCTGAAGTAGAACTGTGGTCTGTATCCGTTAAAGAATGGTGTATGTCTTCCGCCTTCTTCCTTCTTTAGTACGTATACCTGTCCCTTGAACTTTGTATGTGGGTGGATTGTTCCTGGTTTTGCAAGAACCTGTCCTCTTTCGATTTCGTTTCTCTGTACACCTCTTAGAAGAGCACCTACGTTATCTCCTGTCTGTGCTTCATCTAACAGTTTTCTGAACATTTCTAGTCCTGTTACTACTACTGTTCTCTTTTCATCTGTTAATCCGATGATTTCTACTTCTTCTCCTACCTTTAGGATACCTCTTTCAACTCTTCCTGTTGCTACTGTACCTCTTCCTGTGATTGAGAATACGTCTTCTACTGGCATTAGGAATGGTTTGTCGTTATCTCTTTCTGGTTCTGGAATGTATGCGTCGATTTCTTCGAACAGTTCAACAATCTTGTCTCCCCATGGACCTGCTGGATCTTCTAGAGCCTTTAGTGCTGATCCCTTTACGATTGGTGTGTCATCTCCTGGGAATTCATATTCTGTTAGAAGTTCTCTTACTTCCATTTCTACTAATTCTAGTAGTTCTTCGTCGTCTACCATGTCACATTTGTTTAGGAATACGATGATGTATGGTACGCCTACCTGTCTTGATAGCAGGATGTGTTCTCTTGTCTGTGGCATTGGTCCATCTGTTGCAGCTACTACTAGGATTGCTCCGTCCATCTGTGCTGCTCCTGTAATCATGTTCTTTACATAGTCAGCGTGGCCTGGGCAGTCTACGTGTGCGTAGTGTCTGTTTGGAGTTTCGTATTCAACGTGTGATGTTGAAATTGTGATTCCTCTTTCTTTTTCTTCTGGTGCCTTGTCGATCTTGTCGAATTCAACCTTTTCACCTAGTCCATATCTCTGGTGAAGTGTTGTTGTGATTGCTGCTGTAAGAGTTGTCTTACCGTGGTCTACGTGACCGATTGTTCCGATGTTAATATGAGGTTTTGTTCTCTCAAATTTCTGTTTTGCCATCTTAATATCCTCCTTGATATAGGGTTATATTTTCACTTTATACTTTATATTTTATTTGCTTGCGTTGATTTTTTCAACAAGGTTATCAGGTAATTTTTCGAAGTGGTCGAACTGCATTACGTATACACCTCTACCCTGAGTCTTTGATCTTAGGTCAGTTGCATAACCGAACATTTCTGATAGTGGAACCATACCTCTAACAGCTACTGCACCGTTGTTCATGTCTGAACCTTCGATTCTTCCTCTTCTTGATGAGATATCACCGATAACGTCTCCCATGTATTCTTCTGGAACTGTTACTTCAACCTTGAATACAGGTTCTAGAAGAACTGGTTTTGCTTTCTTAGCTGCTTCTCTGAATGCCATTGATGCTGCGATCTTGAATGCCATTTCAGATGAGTCAACTTCGTGGTATGAACCATCGTATAGTTCTACACCAACGTCTACTACCTGGTATCCAGCAATTGGACCAGTTTCCATTGCTTCTTTGATACCATCTTCAATCTTAGGAATGTATTCCTTAGGAATAGCACCACCAACGATTGAGTTAACAAATTCGAATCCTGAACCAGGTTCTTTTGGATAAACCTTGATCTTAACGTGACCGTACTGACCGTGACCACCTGACTGCTTAGCATACTTGTGATCAACATCAGCTGTAGTAGAAATTGTTTCTTTGTAGGATACCTGAGGCTGACCTACGTTAGCTTCTACCTTGAATTCACGAAGAAGTCTGTCAACGATGATTTCTAGGTGAAGCTCACCCATACCAGCGATGATAGTCTGTCCAGTTTCTTCGTTTGTATATGTCTTGAAAGTTGGGTCTTCTTCTGCTAGTTTTGCAAGAGCAATACCCATCTTTTCCTGACCTGCTTTTGTTTTTGGTTCGATAGCGATTTCGATTACAGGATCTGGGAATTCCATTGATTCAAGAATAATTTCGTTCTTTTCATCACATAGAGTATCACCAGTTGTTGCATCCTTAAGACCTACTGCTGCTGCGATATCACCAGCGTAAACCTTATCGATTTCCTCTCTCTTGTTAGCATGCATCTGAAGAATTCTTCCGATTCTGCCCTTCTTGCCTTTTGTTGAGTTGTAAACATATGAACCTGATTCCAGTGTTCCTGAGTAAACTCTGAAGAATGCTAGCTTACCTACATATGGGTCAGCCATGATCTTGAAAGCAAGAGCTGAGAATGGTGCATCGTCTGATGCGATTCTCTCATCTTCTTCGCCTGTTTCTGGGTTAACACCCTTGATTGCAGGGATGTCAAGCGGTGATGGCATATAGTCAAGTACTGCGTCAAGCATCATCTGAACGCCCTTGTTTCTGTATGCTGAACCGCAAAGCATTGGAATCATCTTGCAATCAATTGTCTGCTGTCTGATTGTCTTTTTGATTTCTTCTACAGTCAGTTCTTCACCTTCTAAGAATTTCATCATAAGTTCTTCATCGCATTCAGCAACTGATTCTACAAGCTTTTCTCTCCATTCATTTGCTTCATCCATCATATCTTCAGGAATATCAGTAATTTCGAATTCCTGACCTAATTCATCTTTATAGATTTCAGCTTTCATTTCAACCAGGTCAATGATTCCAACGAAAGTGTCTTCTTTTCCGATTGGTAACTGAACAGGTACAGCATTAGCCTTTAATCTGTCCTTAACCATGTCAACTACTCTGAAGAAGTTCGCACCTAGGATATCCATTTTGTTTACGAATATCATTCTTGGAACTCCGTACTTTTCAGCCTGTCTCCAAACTGTTTCTGACTGTGGTTCTACACCGCCCTTTGCACAAAGTACAGTTACAGCTCCGTCAAGAACTCTCAGAGATCTTTCTACTTCAACAGTAAAGTCAACGTGGCCTGGAGTATCGATTATGTTAATTCTGTGACCTTTCCACTGAGCTGTTGTTGCCGCTGAAGTAATTGTAATACCACGTTCCTGTTCCTGTTCCATCCAGTCCATAGTTGCAGAACCTTCGTGTGTTTCACCGATTTTGTGTGTTCTACCTGTATAGAAAAGGATACGTTCTGTTGTAGTGGTTTTACCAGCGTCGATATGCGCCATGATACCGATATTTCTAGTTTTCGCTAATGGAAACTCTCTACCAGCCATTACATTTCCTCCATTTCTTCAATAATAAATTGTTTATAAGCTGACTACCATCTGAAGTGTGCAAATGCCTTGTTAGCTTCTGCCATTCTATGAGTGTCTTCCTTCTTCTTAACTGATGCACCAGTGTTGTTAGCTGCATCCATTAATTCTTTAGCAAGTCTTTCAGCCATAGTTTTTTCGCCTCTTGCTCTTGTTGCTGCTGTCAGCCATCTAAGAGCTAGAGTCTGTCTTCTTTCTGGTCTTACTTCGATAGGAACCTGATAGTTTGCACCACCGATTCTTCTAGCCTTAACTTCTAATACTGGCATGATATTATTCATAGCCTTTTCAAAAACTTCAAGTGCATCCTCACCAGTTGTTTCAGCCATAGTGTTGAAAGCAGTGTAAACAATGTTCTGTGCTACACCTTTCTTACCATCAAGCATGATGCTGTTGATAAGCTTTGCAACTACTACGCTTCCGTATACTGGATCTGGAAGTACTTCACGCTTTGGTACATTACCTTTTCTTGGCACTTCTCTTCCCTCCTCACAAAGCAATATTACAAAAGAGTAATATCACCTGTACAATTATGTTATAACTTTTTGTAATTGCACAACTCTCTTCACCCTGCACTGCAGGATTACTCTGAACAGCCCGGCAATTAAATTGACTGCTCAGTCTTGTACGGGGGTACTCGACATACCTCGTATGCCGCGGCGCCTTAATAAATATATATATTAATTAAGGGCACAAATTTCCCGATTATTTCATCAAAAATTTAAGAGTTTCAGTTAAGCTTTTGGCTTATTTGCTCTTTGGTCTCTTAGCACCATACTTTGAACGAGCCTGGTTTCTGTTAGCTACGCCAGCAGTATCCAGTGTACCTCTAACGATGTGGTATCTTACACCAGGTAAGTCCTTAACTCTTCCGCCTCTGATAAGAACAACGCTGTGTTCCTGAAGGTTGTGTCCGATTCCTGGGATGTAAGCTGTTACTTCAATACCGTTAGTTAGACGTACTCTTGCAACCTTTCTAAGAGCTGAGTTAGGCTTCTTAGGAGTTACAGTCTTTACAGATGTGCAAACGCCTCTCTTCTGTGGTGAGTTTGTGTCAGTTGCTGTTCTCTTTAGAGAGTTCATACCCTTTCCTAGAGCTGGAGCATTTGACTTTTTAACAGCGCTTGTTCTGCCCTGACGTACTAATTGGTTAATTGTAGGCATTGGTTTCTCCTTTCTTTAAATATTATTTTTCTTATAGATAAATTGACCCTAATATAATCATTAGGGTCAAATTACTTAAAACCAAAAATCAGTTTACCATAAAAGTCTATGGTTTGCAATAGATTTCTTATTCAAAATCTAGATTTTCCGGCATTTCTTCAATTGTTTCTTCTACTTCTGTAATTTCAGCATCGTCTTCTGCTTCAATTACATCGATAGCTTCATCAAATTCATCTTCAAGAACTTCTTCTGGTTCATTTGTGAATGAATCCATGTATTCCTGATTTTCTCCATAATCAAGGTCAATGTTCTTGTACATCTTCATGCCTGTACCTGCAGGTATCAGCTTACCGATGATAACATTTTCCTTAAGTCCCTGAAGCTTGTCATTCTTGCCTTTGATAGCTGCATCTGTAAGAACTCTTGTTGTTTCCTGGAATGATGCTGCTGACAGGAATGAGTTTGTTGCAAGAGATGCCTTAGTGATACCTAGAAGCATCTGTTTTGCTGTTGCAGGTTCTCCGCCGTTTGCGATAGCCTCTTCGTTTGCAGCTGCAAGCTCAAGTTTACTATACATACTGCCAGGTAGAAGATCTGTGCTTCCTGCATCTTCAATCTTAACCTTTGAAAGCATCTGGCTTACGATAACTTCAACGTGCTTGTCATTGATATCTACACCCTGATTCTTATATACTCTCTGTACTTCCTTGAGTAAGTACTGGTATACGCCTTCAACACCGTTAAGTCTTAGAACATCATGAGGATTTAGAGGACCGCTTGTGATATTTCCACCGGCCTTTACTTCGTCACCCTTCTTAACAGCAAGTCTTGCACCATAAGGCACAACGTATTCTCTGTTAACGCCGTCAGTGTTTCTAACAGTAACTTCTGTCTTGTTGTCACTTCTTGCCTGAATGTCTATAACTACACCGTCTTCTTCGCAGATTTCAGCAAGACCCTTTGGTTTTCTTGCTTCGAAAAGTTCCTCTACTCTTGGAAGACCGTGAGTGATATCGCTTCCTGCAACACCACCTGTATGGAATGTTCTCATTGTAAGCTGTGTACCAGGTTCACCGATTGACTGAGCAGCTGTGATACCAACTGACTCACCGATATTTACGCTTTCGCCGCTTGCAAGGTTTCTTCCGTAGCACTTAGCACAGATTCCTGACTTACTCTTACAAGTCATTGCTGTTCTGATTACTACTGATTCAATGCCGGCCTTAACGATTGCCTTAGCCTGGTCATCTGAAATTTCCTCGTTTGCGTTTACGATAATTTCGCCAGTCTTAGGATCTGCGATATCATTTAAGCTTGTTCTGCCTGTAATACGCTGATCAAGCGGTTCGATAACTTCTTTGCCGTCTGTAAATGCTCTTACTTCAACACCTTCTGTTGTTCCACAGTCGATTTCTCTTACGATCACGTTATGTGATACGTCAACAAGTCTTCTTGTTAGGTAACCTGAGTCGGCCGTACGAAGAGCTGTATCGGCAAGACCCTTTCTCGCACCGTTAGATGAGATAAAGTATTCCAGTATTGACAGACCTTCACGGAAGTTCGCTTTGATAGGAATTTCTACTGTACGACCTGTAGCGTTGGCCATCAGACCTCTCATTCCTCCGATCTGTCTAATCTGGTTCTTACTACCTCTGGCTCCTGATGTCGCCATGATGTTCAGGTTGTTCTTAGGTTCAAGTGAATCCATCAGAGCGTCTGCAACATCATCTGTAGTCTTGTTCCAGATTTCGATTACCTTGTCATATCTTTCTGAGTTTGAGATAAGACCCATTCTATATGCTTTTTCGTATTTGTCTACTTCTTTCTGTGAAGCGTTTACGATATCCCACTTGTTATCTGGAATCTTCATGTCGTCGATACCGATTGTGATTGCTGCCTTTGTTGAGTAGTGGTAACCCATGTCTTTGATGTAGTCAAGCATGATTACTGTACCTGAGTTGCCGTGTACCTTGTAGCAGTGGTTGATGATTTCGCCAAGCTTTTTCTTGCCGCAAAGGAAATCAACTTCAAGTGAATATTCGTCTTTTGATCTGTCAACAAAGCCGAGGTCCTGAGGAATTTCCTGGTTGTAGATAAATCTTCCGACAGTGGACTCAACTAGGTGACCTCTGTCATCGTTTTCAGCCTTATACATTCTAACCATAACCTTAGCATGAACAGATACTACGCCGTTCTGATAAGCCATCAGCATTTCGTCCATGTCAGCAAAGACTTTGTTGTCTCCCTTTTCTGGAATTCTTTCGAAGCCGTTTGCTTTGTTTTCTTTGCTGATTTTCTTATCGTTAAACTCATCCATTGAGTATGAGATTTTTTCTTTTCCATCTACGATTTCAACCTTTTTACATGTACCAGGGTATGTCAGGTAGTAAGCACCTAGGATCATATCCTGTGTAGGAGTTGTAATAGGCGAACCGTCTTTTGGAGCAAGAATGTTGTTTACTGACAGCATCAGGAATCTTGCTTCCGCCTGAGCTTCAACTGACAGAGGAACGTGTACGGCCATCTGGTCTCCGTCGAAGTCGGCGTTAAATGCTGTACATACAAGAGGATGTAGCTTAATAGCCTTTCCTTCTACTAGTACAGGTTCAAATGCCTGAATACCTAGTCTGTGAAGAGTAGGGGCACGGTTAAGCATTACTGGATGCTCTTTGATTACATCTTCAAGTACATCCCATACTTTAGGGCTTACCTTCTCTACCATTCTCTTTGCATTCTTGATGTTATGTGCATATTCCTGAGCAACAAGCTCCTTCATGATGAAAGGCTTGAACAGCTCAAGAGCCATTTTCTTTGGAAGTCCGCACTGGTAGAACTTAAGTTCTGGACCAACTACGATTACAGATCTTCCTGAGTAGTCAACACGCTTACCAAGAAGGTTCTGTCTGAATCTTCCCTGTTTACCCTTCAGCATGTCTGACAGTGACTTAAGAGGTCTTGATCCAGGACCTGTAACAGGTCTTCCTCTTCTGCCGTTATCGATAAGTGAGTCAACTGCTTCCTGCAGCATTCTCTTTTCATTTCTTACGATAATATCAGGAGCTCCTAGCTCAAGCAGTCTGTTAAGTCTGTTATTTCTATTGATTACTCTTCTGTATAGGTCATTTAAGTCTGATGTTGCAAATCTGCCACCATCTAGCTGAACCATAGGTCTGATATCAGGTGGGATTACAGGGATAACCTCAAGGATCATCCATTCAGGTCTGTTTCCAGAAGTTCTCAGAGCTTCTACAACCTCAAGTCTTCTTACGATTCTTACCTTCTTCTGGCCTGTAGCAGTCTCCAGAGTCTCTCTGAGCTGTTTTGACAGCTCTTCTAGGTCAATCTGACATAGAAGCTCTCTAACAGCTTCTGCACCCATTGCAGCCTTAAAATCGTTTCCGTATCTTTCTCTAGCTTCTCTGTACTGAACCTCTGAAAGAATTTCCTTGTATCCAAGGTCAGTGCTGCCAGGGTCAGTTACGATATAAGCTGCAAAGTATAGAACCTTTTCTAGGTTTCTTGGTGTAATATCAAGGATAAGCCCCATTCTTGATGGAATACCCTTGAAGTACCAGATATGTGAAACGGGAGCGGCCAGCTTAATGTGGCCCATTCTCTCACGTCTTACTTTTGCTTTTGTTACTTCAACGCCGCAACGCTCGCAAATTCTGCCTTTATATCTGATTCTCTTGTATTTTCCGCAGTGACATTCCCAGTCCTTCATTGGTCCGAAGATTCTTTCGCAGAAAAGACCGTCGCGTTCAGGCTTAAGGGTTCTGTAGTTGATGGTTTCCGGCTTAGTTACTTCGCCATATGACCACTCCAAAATCTTTTCTGTTGATGCCAGCTTAATCTGTAATGATTCGAAATTGTTTAATTCGAAATTGTTAGCATTTTTGTTTCTGTTTTCAGTCAAAGATTTTCTCCCCTTTCTTATAACTCTTCATCGTCAAAAGCGCTATCTGAATCGTCATCAGCAATTTCCTCGCTAAATCCTTCTGCAAATAATTCTTCTTCACTTCCGATGTGATTATCTATATTTAACATACTGTCTATTCCTGTATTGTCATCTGCATCTGACATTTCTCTAAGCTGAAGCTCTTTGTTGTCTTCAGTCAGAACTCTTACATCAAGTGCAAGTGACTGCATTTCTTTGATAAGAACCTTAAATGATTCTGGAATTCCAGGTTCAGGAATGTTTTCGCCCTTAACGATTGCCTCGTAAGTCTGTACACGTCCTACGATATCATCGGACTTAACTGTAAGAATTTCCTGAAGTGTATATGCTGCTCCGTATGCTTCCAGAGCCCATACTTCCATTTCTCCGAAACGCTGTCCACCGAACTGAGCTTTACCTCCAAGAGGCTGCTGAGTTACTAGTGAGTAAGGACCTGTACTTCTTGCGTGAATCTTATCATCTACAAGATGGTGAAGTTTTAGCATGTACATGTATCCTACTGTTACAGGGTTATCAAAGTATTCGCCTGTTCTTCCGTCTCTCAGTCTCAGTTTTCCTGTTTCTGAGTAGCCGCAGTCTACAAGCATTTCTCTAATGTCTTTTTCTGTTGCACCATCGAATACTGGTGTTGCAATGTGCCAGCCTTTAGTCTTTGCTGCAAGTCCAAGATGAACTTCAAGTACCTGTCCTACGTTCATTCGGGAAGGTACACCCAGTGGGTTCAGCATTACCTGTAGAGGCTGACCATCTTCCATGAACGGCATATCCTCTTCTGGAAGGATTCTTGAGATAACACCCTTGTTTCCGTGACGTCCGGCCATCTTATCACCAACGTTAATCTTTCTCTTAGTTGCAATATAGCATCTAACTAGCTTATTAACTCCTGGTGGAAGCTCGTCGCCATTTTCTCTCTTGAAGACTTTTACGTCTACAACGATGCCTGTTTCACCGTGAGGAACTCTCAGTGATGTATCTCTTACTTCTCTTGCCTTTTCACCAAAGATAGCTCTCAGAAGTCTTTCTTCTGCACTCAGATCGTTTTCTCCCTTAGGTGTAACCTTACCTACAAGGATATCTGTAGCATCAACTTCTGCACCGACTCTGATGATACCATCTTCGTCTAAGTTCTTAAGAGCATCTTCTCCTACGTTAGGAATATCTCTAGTGATTTCCTCAGGTCCAAGCTTAGTATCTCTTGCTTCTGATTCGTATTCAACGATATGAAGTGATGTAAGTACATCATCCATAAGAAGTCTTTCGTTAAGGATGATAGCATCCTCGTAGTTATATCCTTCCCATGTCATGAATCCGATACGAAGGTTCTTTCCGAGAGCGATTTCTCCAAGATCTGTAGATGGACCATCAGCAATTACCTCGCCCTTGTCGATGTGTTCACCGTGGTTTACGATAGGTCTTTGGTTAATACATGTTCCCTGGTTAGAACGCTTGAACTTAAGCAGTGAATATTCATCAACGCCGTTGTCGTCATCTCTTCTGATTCTAATATTTTTTGCGTCAACAAACTCAACAGTACCTGCATTCTTTGCTAGAAGCACTACGCCTGAGTCTCTTGCCGCCTTATATTCCATACCTGTTCCAACATATGGAGCCTCTGTAACAAGTAGAGGTACTGCCTGACGCTGCATGTTAGATCCCATCAGGGCACGGTTCGCGTCGTCGTTTTCTAGGAACGGAATCATTGCTGTTGCAACAGATACTACCTGTTTAGGTGAAACGTCCATCATATCCACAACTTCTCTAGGGAACATTGCGATTTCTCCGCCTACACCTCTTGCTGCAACCTTTGCATTGACAAAGCGACCTTCTTCATCTAGCGGCTCGTTGGCCTGAGCGATGATTAGAAGTTCTTCTTCGTCAGCTGTAATATATCTGATATCTTCTGTTACTACGCCTCTTTCCTTGTCAACAATTCTGTATGGAGTTTCGATGAATCCGTACTGGTCAACAATTCCATATGTAGTAAGTGATCCGATAAGACCGATGTTAGGACCTTCAGGTGTTTCGATAGGACACATTCTTCCGTAATGTGAGTGGTGTACATCTCGAACTTCGAATCCGGCTCTTTCTCTTGAAAGACCACCAGGTCCAAGAGCTGAAAGTCTTCTCTTGTGTGTCAGTTCTGACAGAGGGTTATTCTGGTCCATGAACTGTGACAGCTGTGAACTTCCGAAGAATTCCTTAACAGCTGCAGTTACAGGTCTGATGTTAATCAGAGCCTGAGGTGTTGATAATTCAACATCCTGAGTAGTAGTCATTCTTTCCTTAACTACTCTTTCCATTCTTGCAAGACCGATTCTGAACTGGTTCTGTAGAAGTTCTCCAACAGTTCTCAGTCTTCTGTTTCCAAGATGGTCGATATCGTCAATCAAGCCAATTCCGTAGTTTAGGTTCAGAATGTAGCTGACAGATGCGATAATATCTTCCATAATTATATGTTTAGGTGATAGTTCGTTCTTTGACTCTACAAGTCTTTCCTTTAGCTCTTCTTCTGATTCACATGAATCAAGAATTTCTCTCAGAACAGGGTAGAATGCCTGATCTGCAAGCTTAAGTGACTGCACGTCAAAATCAACATACTGGCTAAGTTCAACGAACTGGTTACCGATAATCTTGGTAGTCTTTGATTCGTCGTTTTTGCCATATGCCATAACGTATTCTACACCGGCATTTTCAATTACTTTACCTGTTGCTCTGCTGATTTTCTGTCCTTCTTCAACGATAATTTCACCTGTGTTTGGATCAATTACGTCTTCTGCAGCAACAACATCCACGAGTCTATTTGCAAGACCCAGTTTTTTGTTATATTTATATCTTCCTACCTTTGCAAGGTCATATCTCTTTGGATCAAAGAATAGTGAGTTGATCAAAGATTTTGCACTCTCAACTGTAGGAGGTTCTCCCGGTCTCAGTTTTCTGTAGATTTCCTTAAGACCACTGTCTACATCTGTAGTAGTATCCTTTTCTAATGTTCTAAGCAGACGCTCATCTTCTCCGAAAATGGAAATAATTTCCTCGTCAGACCCGATTCCAAGCGCTCTAAGTAGAGTTGTAAGAGGCTGTTTTCTTGTTCTGTCAACTCTAACAGAGATGATTTCGTTTGAGTCTGTTTCATATTCCAGCCATGCGCCTCTATTTGGAATAATCTGTGTTGAGTAAAGCTGTTTGCCTGACTTATCTGTTTCTACACCATAGTAAGGCCCAGGTGAACGAACAAGCTGAGTTACGATAACTCTTTCGGCACCGTTGTAAATGAAAGTACCCTGTTCTGTCATAAGAGGGAAATCTCCCATGAACACTTCCTGTTCTTTCACTTCTCCAGTTTCCTTATTCAGAAGTCTAACCTTCACCTTTAATGGAGCGGCGTAAGTTACATCTCTTTCCTTACATTCTTCCTGTCCATACTTTGGCGGATCACTCAGTGAGTAATCTATAAATTCAAGAATTAAGTTGTTAGCATAGTCTCTAATTGGGGAGATGTCTTCGAAAACTTCTCTAAGACCTTCTTTTATGAACCATTCATAAGAACTGGTCTGAATTTCAATAAGATTAGGCATTTCTGCAACCTCATTGATTTTAGAGAAAGTCATACGTTCTTTTTGACCTACTTTTATAGGTTTTGGCATTTTCATCACTCCTTATATCTTAACAGTTTACATTCGTGTAGCAGTCTACTATTTTAGCATACTTCATTCAATATTTCAAGTATTATTGAGACTAATTTTAAAAAACTTTAAAAAAAGGCCGATACCAAAGTATGCCTCTGATATCAGCCTCAAAATTCTTATTTAGGTTAAGCTTATTTGAATTCAACCTTTGCGCCAACTTCTTCAAGAGCAGCTTTGATTGAATCAGCTTCAGCTTTTTCAACACCTTCCTTAAGGTTAGCTGGAGCTCCGTCTACAAGAGCCTTAGCTTCCTTTAGACCAAGACCTGTAACTTCTCTTACAGCCTTGATAACCTTAATCTTTTCTGCACCTACTTCAGCAAGAACAACTGTGAATTCAGTCTGTTCTTCTTCAGCAGCACCTGCAGCAGCGCCTGCAACTGCAACTGGAGCAGCAGCTGATACGCCAAATTCTTCTTCACATGCTTTAACTAAGTCATTTAGTTCTAAAACTGTCATCGCTTTGATAGCTTCAATGATCTGTTCAATGTTCATTTTTTAATCTCCTTTTCAAAATTATATTTCTTTGGTTAAATTTCTTATTTAAGCAGAGCGCTGATTATTCAGCTTTTGCATCTGCGATAGCCTGGAATGTTCTAACAAGCTTTGATACTGGTGACTGGATGCTTCCCATGAACTTAGCAATAAGTTCGTCTCTTGATGGGATTTCAGCAATCTGTTCGATACCAGCCTTGTCATAGTAAGTGCCTTCAACAACACCTGCTTTTAGTTCCATTTTTTTGAAGTCCTTGATAATTCCGTTAAGAACTCTTGCTGGAGCTGTAGCGTCTTCTGTGCTGATTGCGATAGCGCTTGGTCCTTCAAGAACTTCTGCTAGAGGAGCATATTCAGTTCCTTCGATAGCTCTCTTTACTAGAGTGTTTTTATATACTGTGTAGTCAACATTGGCTTCACGAAGTCTTTTTCTCATTTCATCAGCCTGAGCTACATTGATTCCCATGTAGTCGATAACAACTGCTGACTGAGCATTTTCTAGCTTGCCTTTGATTTCGTCAATGATGACCTGTTTCTGCTGTTTTGCTTCTACTGACATTATCTCTTAGTCTCCTTTCTGTAACCGCCTGTTTGCGATTAACGAATATGGTACTCAACAAAACAACCCCATCTCGCAGACGGGGTCAATATCTATGTATTGTACCTCGGCGGGAAATTAAGCTGCTGTTTGTTGTCGCAACGCCCGCTGTCTACGGTTAAATCTCAAATTCAGTTTTGATTAACCAATCAGTGCTGGATTGATTTTTACTCCAGGACCCATTGTAGTTGCTACAGTAACGCTTCTTAGGTACTGACCTTTTGCAGTAGCTGGTTTAGCCTTAATGATAGCTTCCATAAGTGCCTTGAAGTTCTGTTCTAGCTTTTCTGCTCCGAATGAAGCTTTACCGATTGAAGTGTGAATAATGTTCTGTCTGTCTAGACGATATTCAACTTTACCAGCTTTGATTTCAGCTAGAGCTTTTTCTACGTCCATTGTAACTGTACCTGACTTAGGGTTTGGCATTAAGCCCTTAGGTCCAAGAACTCTACCAAGTCTACCTACAACACCCATCATGTCTGGTGTAGCAACAACTACGTCGAAGTCGAACCAGTTTTCGCTCTGGATTTTCTGAGACATTTCTTCAGCTCCTACGTAATCAGCTCCTGCTCTTTCTGCTTCTTCAGCCTTAGGGCCCTTAGCAAATACAAGAACCTTTACGCTCTTACCAGTTCCGTTAGGAAGAACGATAGCTCCTCTAACCTGCTGGTCTGCATGTCTTCCGTCTACACCCAGTTTAACGTGGATTTCAACAGTTTCATCAAATTTTGCTCTTGAAGTTTCTACAACTTTTTCCATTGCTTCTGAAACTTCGTGCAGCTTTGTCTTGTCAACTTTTGCTGCTGCGTCTAAATAACCTTTGCCTCTCTTTGGCATTTTTTTACCTCCTTCTGGTATTAGCGGCCTTGCAATTAAGCATAAAACTGCATTTTCCTGCGCAGCTTTCTAGCCTCCCAGTCTCAATTAACCTTCAATAACGATACCCATGCTCTTAGCTGTTCCAACAATCATATCTGTTGCTGCTTCTAAGCTAGCTGCATTAAGGTCTTTCATTTTTAGCTGTGCAATTTCTTCAGCCTGTGCTCTTGATAGAGTAGCAACCTTTTTCTTGTTAGGTTCACCTGAAGCTGCATCAAGTCCTGCTGCCTTCTTTAGAAGAACTGCTGCTGGTGGTGTCTTTGTGATGAATGTGAATGATCTGTCAGCGTATACTGTGATAACAACTGGAATAACCATTCCTGGCTGATCCTGTGTTCTAGCATTGAACTGCTTACAGAAATCCATAATGTTTACACCCTTCTGACCTAATGCTGGACCAACTGGTGGTGCTGGAGTTGCATTTCCTGCTGCAATCTGAAGTTTAATATAACCTTCAATTTTCTTTGCCATTTTGCGTATCTCCTTTCTCTGTAGTTTGCTACAGTTTATTTACCTGGCCGAACTCAAGTTCAACCGGTGTATCTCTACCGAACATTGAAACTCGTACTGTCAGAACCTGTTTCTCAGGGCTAATTTCGAGTACCTCACCCATGAAGTTCTCAAAAGGACCACTAATTACACGAACTGTATCGCCGACTTCAACATCCAGATCGATATAAATTTTTTCTATGCCCATTCTATTAACCTCTTCATCTGTAAGAGGAATTGGGTCGGAGCCATGACCTACAAATCCTGTAACTCCTTGTGTGTTTCTAACCAGGTACCAGGATTCATTGGTAACAATCATTTTAATTATTACATAACCGGGAAACATCTTCCTGGTTTTGATTTTTCTTTGGCCGTCTTTTATTTCGACTCTATCTTCAGTCGGTACTACGATGTCCAAAATCAAATCCTGCATACCACGATTTTCAACCATCTTTTCGATATTCACTTTTACTTTGTTTTCGTGACCCGAATAAGTATGTACTACATACCATTTGGCCTGTCCGTCGCCTCTCACACCGTCACCTTCTAGTGGTGAAGCGTTATTGTTTGTTTCAAATTCAGACATAATGTGCACCTTCTATAAATAAAATCTAGTTTAGTTTAATATCAAGAATACCTTTTAGTGCAGCCAGAACTCCAGTATCGATGATCCAGAATCCTAATGCAAATACTGCACATGTTGCCAGTACTACAGCTGTATATGTTCCAAGCTCTTTCTTTGTTGGCCATATAACTTTGCTGACTTCCTGCTTAACGCCCCTGAAGTATTCTTTAGGGCCTCCTGTCTTCTTGTTTGCCTGAGCAGCAACGGCTTTTTTCACCTGATTTTTGTTAGACATATTGCCATCTCCTATTTAGTCTCTTTGTGAAGAGTTTCCTTTTTGCAGAATTTGCAATACTTTCTTAATTCAATACGATCAGGATCGTTCTTCTTGTTTTTCATTGTGTTGTAGTTTCTCTGCTTACATTCTGTGCAAGCTAATGTTACTTTAACTCTCATCTTGATTGTCCTCCGTAAACTCAAAATTCAGAGCCTATGATATGCAGGCTCTGTAGTTATAATCATAAAGTTGCCTATTAAGTGTACATCATAAGCCTGTCAATGTCAATATTTTTTTTAGCGTTCTTCCATAACTTTTGTTATTTTTTCTTTTGCCTTCGAAATACTGTCCTCATCTTGCATTACAACAGACGCATATCCGCCGTTAAGAGCATAGCATGGCATGTACTCGTCAGAGATATTTCCTGTTATACTCTGAGTCTTCACGCTCCAGCCCTTCATGTCTCTCATCTGCATTTTTACCAGCGATTTGATTTCCTTAGGAGAGAAGTTCATCTCTAGGTAATCCTCAACAGAATTCAGTATTGAAGTATATTTTGTAAGAAGCGTTGAGCTTGTTGTAACCTTCTTCAGCGCACCCTTTAACACGGCCTGCTGATTTTTATTTCTCTGGAAGTCTCCATCAGGGAAAGAATAACGCTCTCTTGCAAAAGCAAGTGCTGCCTCACCGTCAAGATAATTTTCTCCTTCAACAAAATCCATTGAAACGTCCATGCCGTGAGTAGTAAAGCTATAATCCGAATTAACAGTAATTCCATCTATAGCATCTATCAAAGCCTTGACTGTAGCATAGTTTACCTTAACATAATAGTTCATATCTATGCCCATCATGTTTTCCACAGTTTCGACTGTAGTTCCTGCTCCATAAAGACCAGTATGAGTTAACTTGTCAGACTGACCATCCGATCCACTTACCTCGACATAATAGTCTCTAGGTATTGATGTCAGAAGCACTGTCTTTGTCTTTGGATTAACAGTTGCAATCATATTAACATCTGATCTTGATGTAGTACTTATATCGCCATCCGTATCAAGTCCTGTTATATAGACATTAAATGATTTCTTTGTTACGTTTACACGCTTTGATATATCCTTGGCCGAACATTTCACTTTGATTTTTTTCAGGATTTTTGTGAAATCGCCAAAAGATTCGTGGCTGTCGCATACAGCAATGTGGTTTGCCGAGTTCATCAAAAGTATGTCCTTTTCCCCCGTAAGAAGATCTTCTATAAGTCCCTCGAGGTCAGATTTTTTCTTAACTTCAGCATCTGTATCGTCCTTTACTATGTCAATCGCCTGCTCAAGCCCCTCGCCACTGTCATAAGCATAGACCGTCTCGCCTTTTATATCTTTGTACTTTTCGTAGGAGCCATCATCCCTGACAACCACATAATACTCTTCTATACTCGATGCGATTTCTGTAATTTTAGAGAAAAAATCCAGCGTTCCCGCAAAATAAAATATTCCAACTCCGTAAACAAAGCTCATAATCACCGAAAGCACAAGGCATATTATTTTGCGGCTTCGCTTAAACCTCCATGAATATAGGGCTGGAAAAATCATCAGCGTTAGAAGCGCAATAACCCCGCCTATAATCAGAAGAAGCTTCGCAATTAGAAGCCCAGATGACACCATCATCACAGTAAAAGCAATTGTGATAAGCAAAAACACAATTGACCATCTGTGTGTTGCCTTGTTAAATTTATTGTTTTTCAGCTCTTGAACTTTTTTTCGTCTGTCTGATCTCATATATCTATAACTCCATCCATAACTCAATCAAAAATACATACTCAATTAGTTTAACCCTTTTTGAGTCGTTTGTCGAGTGTATATTCCGTGATGGACCGTTAAAAAAGACCGGTGCATAAAGCACCGGCCTTCGTGTTTCATCTATTACTATCTGTAATTATTCGATGATTTCTGTTACTACACCTGAACCTACTGTTCTTCCGCCTTCTCTGATAGCGAATCTTAGTCCTTCTTCGATAGCGATTTCTGTGATCAGTTCGATTTCCATTACAATGTTATCTCCAGGCATGCACATTTCTGTTCCTTCTGGAAGCTTTAGATCTCCAGTTACGTCAGTTGTTCTGAAGTAGAACTGTGGTCTGTATCCGTTAAAGAATGGTGTATGTCTTCCGCCTTCTTCCTTCTTTAGTACGTATACCTGTCCCTTGAACTTTGTATGTGGGTGGATTGTTCCTGGTTTTGCAAGAACCTGTCCTCTTTCGATTTCGTTTCTCTGTACACCTCTTAGAAGAGCACCTACGTTATCTCCTGTCTGTGCTTCATCTAACAGTTTTCTGAACATTTCTAGTCCTGTTACTACTACTGTTCTCTTTTCATCTGTTAATCCGATGATTTCTACTTCTTCTCCTACCTTTAGGATACCTCTTTCAACTCTTCCTGTTGCTACTGTACCTCTTCCTGTGATTGAGAATACGTCTTCTACTGGCATTAGGAATGGTTTGTCGTTATCTCTTTCTGGTTCTGGAATGTATGCGTCGATTTCTTCGAACAGTTCAACAATCTTGTCTCCCCATGGACCTGCTGGATCTTCTAGAGCCTTTAGTGCTGATCCCTTTACGATTGGTGTGTCATCTCCTGGGAATTCATATTCTGTTAGAAGTTCTCTTACTTCCATTTCTACTAATTCTAGTAGTTCTTCGTCGTCTACCATGTCACATTTGTTTAGGAATACGATGATGTATGGTACGCCTACCTGTCTTGATAGCAGGATGTGTTCTCTTGTCTGTGGCATTGGTCCATCTGTTGCAGCTACTACTAGGATTGCTCCGTCCATCTGTGCTGCTCCTGTAATCATGTTCTTTACATAGTCAGCGTGGCCTGGGCAGTCTACGTGTGCGTAGTGTCTGTTTGGAGTTTCGTATTCAACGTGTGATGTTGAAATTGTGATTCCTCTTTCTTTTTCTTCTGGTGCCTTGTCGATCTTGTCGAATTCAACCTTTTCACCTAGTCCATATCTCTGGTGAAGTGTTGTTGTGATTGCTGCTGTAAGAGTTGTCTTACCGTGGTCTACGTGACCGATTGTTCCGATGTTAATATGAGGTTTTGTTCTCTCAAATTTCTGTTTTGCCATCTTAATAATCTCCTTTAATAATTACAAATAGTTTTGGAGCTGTTGAGCAGGATTGAACTGCCGAACCTCTTCCTTACCAAGGAAGTGCTCTACCGACTGAGCTACAACAGCCTGTTTACAATAACATTTTAATCGTACTATTTTTTTGCAGAATTGTCAATCTTTCTTGCTACTATTAATTGTAAAAAATGCGTTAAACACCTTATTTTTACGCCTTTTTGCCCACACCTCAGTTCTTAAGAAAACTTCTCGTCTTCTTTTTTATTCTCTGAATAGCATTATCTATTGTTTTTGTAGATTTTCTCATTTCAAATGCTATTTCTCTATAGTTTTTTCCCTTTAGAAGCTCCTCCCATATCACCTTTTCGAATGGGCTGAACAAATTCTCGCTGTCCGTTTTTAGGCGCTCGAAAATATCTCGAAGAACCATGATTTCCTCCGGATCAAAGTTTGCGCTATCTGCAGGAATTGTTTCCGTTAGACTTTCCTCGCTTTCTCCTTCCGAAGATGCATTCAGAGATACAGATTCGTTCAGGGCCTTGTGCTTTTGACGATTTGCTCCTGTTATAGCAGTCTGAATCTGCCTATTCACACAAAGCTCGGCAAAGGTTCTAAAGCTTGCCTCCATCGACTCATCAAAGTCTCTGACCGCCTTGAAGATTCCAATCATTCCCTCCTGTACAAGGTCCTCGTTATCTCCTCCTGCAATGTAATATTTGCGGGCAATATTCTTTGCAAGCCCTCTGTACTTTTCTATAAGATAATCGTATGCAGCCTTGCTTCCCATATGAGCAAGGCTTATGATATCCTCATCTGTCAGAAAGCTGAGTTCTTTTTTATCTTGCATTTTTCAAATCTCTCTGTCTGCGAACTTCATACATCACAACTGCCGCCGCATTAGATGCGTTAAGTGATGTAATTTTTCCTCTCATAGGCATAGAAACCGTAAAATCGCATTTTTCTTTTACAAGTCTGCTTATACCAAAGCCTTCACTTCCGATAACTACAGCAAGCTTACCTGTGAGGTCTGCACGGTGATAGTCTTCTCCACCCATATCACAGGCCGACACCCAAAAGCCGTCCTTCTGAAGCTCTTCGATAGTTCTTGCTATATTAGAAACCTTTACACAAGGCATATATTCTATAGCTCCTGCCGATGATTTTGCAACAGTCTCTGTAAGACCGCAGCTTCTTCTCTTTGGTACGATTACGCCACTTGCACCCACGCATTCAGCAGTACGCATAACTGCTCCGAGATTATGAGGGTCCTCAAGGTTATCGAGAATAATTACAAAAGGATCTTCTCCAGATTCTTCTGCCTTTGCATATATATCATCCATACTTGCATAAGTGTACGCAGAAACATATGCAATGCAGCCCTGATGAGGCCTTCCTTCTGCAATTCTATCCATATTCTTCTTTTCACTTTTTACGACAACAACTCCTGCATCCTTTGCCAGAGACAGAATTTTGCCGATTGATCCTTCTGCATTCTTCTGCACAAGAATCTTTTCTATTGTTCTACCGCTTTTTAGCGCTTCTATAACGGGATTACGCCCGATTATCATATTTTCCTTTTCCATATTATCTACACATTTCTCTTATATTCAAAAAACTGGTACTTTATTCCGTTTTCTTCGTTAACGTCACCTAGCGGATAAGCCGTAAACTCATCTTTTTCGTCGAGATTAACAAAGAATCTATCCGCATCAAAGCTTTTGTAAATCTTTGTTATATAGCATTTATCACATCTATCAAAATATCTGTTATAAAGCTTTGCCCCGCCGATAAGCATCACATCCTCAGGATTGTACTTAGAAAGCAACTCAAACATCTCCTCTTCGGAGTTTACTACTGTAGCATTTTCCGCCTCGTAGTCTTTGTTTGATGTCAGAACTATATTAGTTCTGCCCGGAAGCCCCTTTCCGCCAGGAAGGCTTTCTAGAGTCACCCTGCCCATTACAACAACCTTGCCGAGTGTCTTTGATTTGAAAAATTTCAGATCCCCGGGAAGGTGACAGAGCAGTCCGCCATCTCTTCCGATTCCCCAGTTTTCATCTGCAGCTAAAATTAAATTCATACATACTCCTCGCCTTTTATATCAAAGCCGCCCGCCTCCGATATTCCTCTCGATTGTCTTCTAAGCGGTCTTTTTGACTTTAAATTCAATCTTATATTTGAAAAAATTCCGGCTGCTAAATAGCAATCGGAATATTCTTTATCTGCGGTCCGGCCACATAGTCTTCTATAATTATATCATCTGTAGTGAAGTCATAGAAATCCTTGATGTCCGGATTTAGTGTAAACTTCGGTGCCGGATATTCGGGACGCTCTATGAGCTCTTTGATTGCAGGAACGTGTCTGTCATATATATGAGCATCGGCAATTACATGAACAAGCTCACCAGGAACAAGTCCACATACCTGAGCAATCATATGTAACAGAACTGAATACTGCACTACATTCCAGTTGTTTGCAGCAAGTACGTCCTGGGAACGCTGGTTAAGGATTGCATTCAGTCTATTTTCTGTAACGTTAAATGTCATGCTATATGCACATGGCTCAAGGTTCATTTCTGATAAATCATCAAAATTATAGATATTTGTCATTATTCTTCTTGAATATGGCATATTCTTGAGCTGCCATATAACGTTGTCTACCTGGTCCATAACACCCTGAGCAAACTTATATTTTTTAGCCATCTGATATCCATAGGCTTTTCCGATAGATCCATCTTCATCAGCCCACTCGTCCCAGATGTGGCCATTAAGGTCTTTGATGTTGTTTGATTTTCTCTGCCATATCCAGAGTACCTCATCAACGGCAGTTTTTACTGCTGTCTTTCTGAGTGTCAGTGCAGGAAATTCCTCCTGAAGGTTATATCTGTTAACTACGCCAAATGTTTTGATTGTGTGAGCAGGAGTACCATCCTCCCATCTTGCTCTTACGTTTTGTCCCTCTGTTGAAAAACCCTCGTCGAGTATTTTTCTGCACATGTCCTTGAAAATTCCGTCAGCCTTACTCATTATTGTGCCCCTTCCTGTTATCTGTATTTCAAGCCCGGCACAGGCAGAGCACAAAAGTGCATTCCGCCTAGAAAGCCCCGGACATTATTCTTCTTCTATTATTTCAACAGCGCGCTTCATTATCTCCTGTGCTCTTTCCTGGTTATCCGAAAGATACAGATAACCTATAAGAGCTTCAAATGCCGTGGCAAGCTTGTATGCCACAGGACCTGCGCTTCTGCTTTTTGATGTGCTTTTTCTGTTTCTTGCTCTCTTAACAAGAGCTGTTTCTTCTTCTGTAAGAAAACCGTTCATCATAGCCTTTACGGCCTCAGCCTGGCCATCTGCTCTTACGTATTTCACAGCTATTTTATGAAGTGTGTCAGCAGACACCACGCCTTTTTCCATAACGTATTTTCTCACATATACTTCATAGACGGCATCGCCCATGAAAGCGAGTGCCGTCGTATTGATTGATTTTAATTCTGTATTTGTCATTTTATTCTTTGATTATCTGAACGCCCTGAGGTGTATCCTTCAGAGTAATTCCTCTTTCCTTCAGCAAGTCTCTGATTTCGTCAGCTCGTGCAAAATCTTTGTTCTTTCTTGCTTCCTGTCTTTCGGCAACTAAAGCCTCGATTTCAGCATCAACGCTGTTGTCAGCTTCTTTCTGCAGAATTCCAAGCACGTCGCAAAGCTCCATAAGTGTTTCCAAAGAAGCCTTTGCAAATTCTGCTGTTGCTCCATTTTTCACCGCAGTGTTAATTGCTGTTACAAGCTCAAATACTGCACTGATTCCATCGGCAGTGTTAAGGTCATCATCCATAGCCTCGATGAATTCCTGTCTGTACTTATCATATCCGTTTAGAGCATCCTTTTCTGCATCAGTCATAGCATCGCTTGCCCCTGCTTCGATAAGGTGAAGAAGGTTTTCCTTGCAGTTTGCTATTCTTTCTAGACCGTTCTTTGCCTGCTCTACGAGATCTCTGCTGTAGTTGATAGGTCCTCTGTAGTGACCTGACAGCAGGAAGAATCTGATTACTTCGCCGTCATATTCTTTTCTTACGTCTCTTACAGTAAAGAAGTTGCCCTTTGATTTTGACATTTTCTCGTGGTCAACTGTAATATATCCGTTATGCATCCAGTAGTGAGCAAAAGGAACTCCGTTGCAGCATTCTGACTGAGCGATTTCGTTTTCGTGGTGAGGGAACTGAAGGTCCTCTCCACCGCAGTGGATATCGATAGTGTTTCCAAGATGCTTCTTTGCCATAGTTGAGCACTCGATATGCCATCCTGGTCTACCCATTCCCCATGGTGACTCCCATGCGATTTCATCTTCTGTCTTTCTTGCTTTCCATAGAGCAAAGTCAAGCGGGTCTTCCTTTACTTCTCCGATAGCGATTCTTGCACCAGACTCAAGATCGTCGATGTTCTGACCGGAAAGCTTTCCGTATTCAGGGAATTTTCTTGTTGAAAAATATACATCGCCGTCAGCCTCGTATGCAAATCCCTTGTCTACCAGAGTTGATATAAAATCGATAATCTCCTGAATATGTTCTGAAACCTTAGGATGAACATCAGCTTTTGTAACGTTCAGCGCCGTTGCATCATCAAAATATTCTTTGATGTAGTTTTCAGAAACTTCAGGTGCAGTCTTTCCTTCTTCTCTGGCTTTGTTGATAATTTTGTCGTCAACGTCTGTAAAGTTCTGAACGAATTTTACGTTATAGCCTCTGTATTTCATATATTTTCTTAGTGTATCAAAAACTACAAGCGGTCTTGCATTTCCGATATGGAAGTAGTTATATACAGTAGGTCCGCATGCGTAGATTGTAACAAGATCATCGCTGATTGGAACAAATTCCTCTTTTTTTCTAGTTAGCGTATTATAAATCTTCATTCTTATCGCCTTCCTCTTTTACAGTTTCGCAGACTGTTTTACCGGTCTGCTCTCTCAGTATTGCCTCAAGGGCAACAACTCTTTTTCTCAAACATTCAAGCTCTGTCGCAACAGGGTCAGGCAGGTTTACCTGGTTAATGTCATCAATGCTCTCGCCATAGCGGCGCACAACTCTTCCCGGAATACCTACTACTGTGCTTCCAGAAGGAATCTCATTTAGCACGATTGAGCCAGCACCGATTTTTACATCATCACCAACAGTAAACGGGCCGAGCACCTTTGCTCCCGAACTTACTATAACTCTATTTCCTAGGGTCGGATGTCTCTTCCCAGAATCCTTTCCTGTTCCCCCGAGCGTAACGCCCTGATAGAGAATAACATCATCTCCAACTTCCGTTGTCTCACCTATTACTACAGCCATGCCATGGTCGATGAAACATCTTCTTCCGATTGTTGCGCCCGGATGAATCTCGATACCTGTGAGCCATCTCATGAGCTGAGAAAGAATTCTCGCCAGAAGCTTGAGATTATGCTTGTAAAGCCAGTGTGAAGGTTTATGCATTATCAAAGCCCAGACACCAGGATAACACAATAAGACCTCCAGGCTGTTTCTTGCAGCCGGGTCTATCTTAAGTACTGCCTGTATATCCTCGTGCACGTCTCTAAAAAATGCCATCTTTCTACCTCTCTTCATTAATCTCTGTCATTGTATCCTTATACCCTGACAGGATAAAAATTATTCAACTGTGATAGTTTTGATTACAACCGGTTCAAGCGGTTTGTCCATTGCATCTCTCTTTACATTTGCAATTTCAAGAGCTGCTTCTACGCCTTCTGTGATTTTACCAAAGCCAGCGTACTGACCATCTAGGTGAGGTGCATCAGCAACCATGATGAAAAACTGTGATCCAGCTGTGTCAGGGAACATAGTTCTTGCCATTGAAAGAACACCTGTAGTGTGCTTAAGGTCGTTTCTGTGACCGTTTGATGAGAACTCACCCTTGATTGTGTATCCTGGACCACCTGTTCCGTTTCCTTCTGGACAGCCGCCCTGTATCATAAATCCTGGAATAACTCTGTGGAAAGTTAGTCCGTCATAAAATCCTTCGTTTGCAAGCTTTTCGAAGTTTTCAACTGTTACAGGAGCAATATCCTCGTAAAGCTCTCCGCTCATAATCTTGCCGTTTTCCATTTCAATTGTAACTTTTTTCATTTTTTGTCTCCTTTTATATTTAAATATAAATTATATTTTCCGTTTAACAAAACACAGCGCCTGCGATTGCCGCAAAAACTATTATAAGAATAGGACTTGCCTTAAACTTTGCACTCAGAACTACTGTGATAATAAATATGATTACCGTAACTGGATCTACCGAAGCAAAAGCACTCTGTGCCATAAACACAGCTGCAGAGGCTATAAGCCCAACAGTTACAGGTCTAATCCCATAAAACGCCCCCTCTACGAGACTGTTGTCTCTGAAATTTTTCAGAAACTGTACAACAATCAGTATCAGTATAAATGACGGTGCCGCAACACCCAAGGTTGCAGAAAGTGCACCGGTAAATCCCGCCGCGTTATATCCTACATAAGTTGCAGCATTGACAGCGATAGGCCCAGGCGTAACCTGAGAAATTGCAACCAGATTCGAAAACTCATCTTGAGAGATCAAAGAAAAGCTTTCGGCGCTTTGGTAAATCATCGGAAGCATCGCCATGCCTCCACCGAATCCAAACAGCCCAACCTTTGCAAATACAAGGAACAGTTTGATATATATCATTTCGCCGCTCCTTTTCTGATATTATACACAATTCCAAGCACTATACCCAGAATTATGAAAAATACCGCATTTATATTTAGCACAAGTATGAGAACAAAGCTTCCCGCCGCAAGAATCCACTGAAAAGAATTCTTCAGCGTCTTTTTTCCTACCTTCCAGGCAGCGTAGGCAATGAGTCCGCAGGCAGCGGCTTTGATCGCCTTGAGAGCGCCCAGAACATACGGATTTTCTCCGAAGCTGTCCAAAAATTCTACAACCATTATTATAATTATAAGGCTTGGAAGTATAATTCCCGCCGTAGCAGTCAAAGCTCCGGCAAAGCCTTTTTTGTATTTTCCGATGTAAGTCGCCATATTTATAGCTATGACGCCCGGAATCCCCTGACTCACCGCAATGCAGTCTAGACACTCCTCCTCTGTCATCCATTTTTTCTGCTCTACGACGATATCCTGAATCAGTGGAATCATCGCCATGCCTCCTCCTATAGTGAAAAGGCCTAGCTTGAAAAATGACCAGAAGAGCTCGAAATACTCTGCGGCTTCTTCTTTTATATTATGCTTTTTCCTCAATATCAACACTCCATAAATGTAAATCGTGGTACATAGCATAAAGTCTTATGGCAAGTGTCACACCAAAGCTCGCATACATTGCAGTATGCATTCCGATATACTCATATGAAATCTCAAAAGCAATCGCCCCTATGATAGCAGCCGCAGCATACACTTCTCTGCAGAAGCAGCGAGGCTTCTCATTTGCAAACACATCTCTCAGAACACCACCAAAAGTACCTGTTAAAACTGCCATAGTCACTACAGCATAAATCGTGTTATGGCCTGTAACTACCGCAACCTGAGCCCCTATCGCAGTAAATGCAGCAAGTCCGATGCCATCAGCTATCGAAACTAGATGATGCAGTTTTTTGATGTGCTTGTAAAATACTATTACTGTAAAAGCTGTTACTATGCTTACTATCGCATACCTTGGATCTGCAAGACCGGCAGGATATGATCTGTTTACTAGCAGGTCTCTGATAATTCCTCCTCCGATAGCGGTAATTATAGCAAGAAAGCATATGCCGAAATAATCCATCTTTTTCTCGATGGCAACAAAAGCTCCTGAAACAGCAAAAGCAACAGTTCCAATCCATTCCATTATTGTAATAAAAATCACTTGTCCAACTTCTCCAATCTAAAGCTATACACTCTAATACACTTTATACTTTCTATCATAATCAGCAAAACTACATTCCGAATTTTTCTGCATTGATAAGCTCAACTGCGTCTTTGATGCAAGCTTCTACTGATTTTTCCTCTTTGTTTTCTTCTCTTCTCAGCTTATATTCTACGATGCCTTCGCCTGCGCGCTTACCTACTGTAATTCTTACTGGAATTCCAAGAAGGTCTGCGTCCTTGAACTTAACGCCAGGTCTTTCTTTTCTATCGTCAAGAAGAACTTCGATTCCAGCCTTCTGAAGCTCAGCATAAATGTCCTCTGCAACCTTTGCCTGAGTTTCGTCTTCTGGTTTTACAAGAGTAATGATTACGTGATATGGTGCCACTGATACAGGCCAGATGATACCATTTTCATCGTGATGCTGTTCAACAACTGCAGCTAATGTTCTTGTAACACCGATTCCATAGCAACCCATTACGATAGGCTGGTCTTTCTGGTTTTCATCCTTGTACATTGCACCCATTGCTTCTGAGTACTTAGTTCCAAGCTTGAATACCTGTCCTACCTCGATACCTCTTGCGTGCTTAACAGGAGCTCCGCATACAGGGCACTTGTCTCCTTCTTTCAGAGTTTTGATATCTGTGATGATATCAGCCTTATAATCTCTATCAAAGTTAACATTCTTCATGTGGTAGTTTGTTTTGTTTGCTCCGCATACCATATTCTTAAGGCCTGGCAGTTCACTGTCCACAACAATTGTGCAATCGTGAAGTCCGCATGGACCTGTAAATCCGCCTACGCAACCTGTTACCTGACCCATCTTTTCTTCGTCTGCAAACTCAATTGCATGTTCTGGAACGTTAAGAGCATTTACAAGCTTAATCATATTAAGCTCTCTGTCTCCTCTTACAAATGCAGCAACGTATCCGTCTTCTTCTCCGTGGTCATTGTATTTAACAAATAGAAGAGCTTTTATTGTCTTATCCTGGCTAATTCCTAGGAAAGCTGCAAGGTCTTCGATTGTTTTTGTTTCTGGTGTGTGCACAAGTTCTGTTTCTAGAAGAGCTTCATCTGCAGGTGAAGGCTGTGCATCAACGCATTCAGCTCTTTCTACTGTAGCTGCCATCTCACAGCTTTCGCAGTATGCGATTTCACTTTCGCCTACTTCAGAAATAGCTGTAAACTCGTGAGAATTGCTTCCTCCGATTGCTCCTGTATCAGCTTCTACAGGTCTGCATTCAAGTCCGCATCTTGCAAAAATTCTTTCGTAAGCTTCATACATAGTCTTGTAGCTTTCGTCAAGGCCTTCGTTGTCCTTATCAAATGAATATGCATCCTTCATGATGAACTCTCTACTTCTCATAAGTCCAAATCTAGGTCTTGCTTCATCTCTATACTTAGTCTGAATCTGGTAAAGATTCATTGGAAGCTGACGATATGATGTAACATCGTTTCTTACGATATCTGTGAAAATTTCTTCGTGTGTTGGTCCAAGACAAAAATCTCTTCCATTTCTGTCCTTAAGTCTCCATAGCTCAGGTCCGTATGCAAACCATCTTCCTGATTCCTGCCATAGCTCTGCAGGCTGTACAGCTGACATGTGGATTTCCTGTGCTCCCGTTTCGTCCATTTCCTGTCTTACGATGTCTTCGATTTTTCTTACTGATCTCCATCCAAGAGGCATAAATCCATAAACACCTGATACAAGCTTTCTGATCATTCCTGTTCTGATGAGCAGAATATGGCTTGGAATTTCAGCTTCGTTTGGTACTTCTCTCAGAGTTTTGATGTGCATTTTTGATAATCTCATAATTTATTTTCTCCAGTCTTTCTATTAACATTATTTTTCTATATAAACAGTTTCTCCGGAAAATTCCCCGGGCCCGCTGTCCGTTTTCAAATTCAATTTGCGTATTTCCCTAGCGCTTTAGCCATTAGCAAAGATTCCTGTAGCCTTAGGCATCTACACGCTTTCGCATCGCATAACACCTATAGATATTAGCCTCTGCATTCCATAAGCACTACAGCCTCGCAGGCAATACCCTCGCCGCGTCCTGTGAATCCTAGCTTTTCGGTCGTAGTTGCTTTGATGCTAACTCTATCAAAATCAATGCCGAGCAAATCACAGATGTTTTTTCTCATATCGTCTATATACGGGGCGAGTTTAGGTTTTTGGCATATAACTGTGATGTCTGCGTTCACAAGACCAAAGCCTTTCTTCTGAACTTCTGTCCAGACAAGAGCAAGAAGCTTCATGCTGGAAATACCTTTGAAACTCATATCTGTGTCAGGAAACAGCTTGCCAATATCGCCAAGTGCACATGCGCCTAGCATCGCATCCATCAAAGCGTGAATCAGCACATCCGCATCGGAATGGCCATCAAGCCCCTTCTCGTAAGGAATCTCCACGCCGCCAAGTATGAGCTTTCGATTTTCCACAAGCTTGTGAACATCAAATCCTGTTCCGATTCTGTTTTCCACTTTCAGATCCTCCGGTGTAGTTATTTTTATATTCGATACCTCGCCTTCTACGATTTCTACGTGATGAGAGCATCTTTCGACAAGGCCAGCATCATCTGTCCCATAAAATCCGTCCTCAAAAGCTTTTTCGTAAGCTGACCTTAGAAGTCCATATTTGAATCCCTGCGGCGTCTGAACGCAGCAAAGACGACTTCTATCTAAAGTTCCCTCATCTATATGCCTTATCGTGTCCTTAGGCGGGATTGCCGGAATAACTGCGCCAATCCTTTCGGATGCAGCAATAACCCTGTCTATAAGCTCATGAGAAATATGAGATCTCACGCCGTCATGAACAAGCACGATATCCTCTTCGTTTGCATCTAGAGCTCGTAGTGCGTTATATATAGAATCCTGTCTTTCGGCTCCGCCTGTTACGATTTTTATGTCGTGCCCATCAAAGAGCTTTCTGCAGAATTCTTCATAGCCGTCATTTACGACAATTACAATCTCATCGACAGCATCAGATGATTCAAATACTTCAACTGTCTTTTCTAATATTGTTCTGCCACCGATTTTCAAAAATTGTTTCGGTAGCGGAGCTCCCATGCGCTTTCCAGCGCCGGCAGCTCCTATAATTACAAATACTTTTTTTCCATCTAACATTTGAAATCTACCTATTTTTTTAGTCTGCCGAAAATCATTCGACCTGCCGCAGTCTGCAGCACACTTGTTACATTAATCTGAGTTGTCTTGCCGATCATCTTGCGGCCGTCTTCTACAACTATCATAGTTCCGTCATCAAGATATGCAACAGCTTGGCTTGCGTCTTTGCCCTGTTTTACGAGTGTTACAGTCATCTGCTCTCCCGGTATTACAACAGGCTTTAGCGTATTCGCAAGCTCATTGATGTTCAGAACATCAACACCGTTAATAGTTGCGACTTTGTTCAGATTGAAATCGTTTGTCACAACCTTACCGTTCATTATCTGTGCAAGCTTCAGAAGCTTAACATCTACTTCTGGAATTTCCTTCAGAGATTTCTCGCTGTCAGTATTGTAGATTTCGATTCCGTAAGTCTCCTGTATTCTGTTTAGAATATCAAGTCCACGTCTTCCTCTCGTTCTCTTGAGCGAGTCAGAAGAATCGGCAATATGGCGAAGCTCTACAAGAACAAATTCCGGAATAACAATTGGTCCTTCTATAAAGCCTGTCTTCATTATCTCTGCAATTCTTCCGTCAATGATAACACTTGTGTCGAGAATCTTCGGAACGCCTTCGGGTTTCTTCTTGGATGATTTCATGAAACCTCCAGAAAAACCGTTTTGCTGGCCATTCTGATTGTTTTCGCCTTTTCTGCCGTAGAGCAGAGGCGCAAGAATTTCTTTGCCCTTCTTGGTTGCAATTACAACTCCCAGATATCCCATAATCAGATATGTAATAATCGTGATAATTGTGTACACGTATGAATTAGTGTTAGCAAATATCTGTGTAATCAGTAGCGCAATTACAAGACCTGTGATAAGTCCGATCACGCCTACAAGAAGATCGTTTCCGTTAACACCCCTAAGGTCGTTTTCGATGTTGTCCGCCACCTTTGCCCCCTGACGTCGGATTGCAGGTGTAAGGCGATAAAAAATAATACCAAAAATAATTGCGAAAACCATTCCTGCAGTTTCTAGCTGCACTTCTGTAAAATTCTCCTCTACAGGTGTTCCTGACTTAATCAGCCAGAGCTTGAGAAGTGAGAATACACCATAACCTACAATAGCACCTAAAATCGTAAATATAATTCTGAGTATTTTCTTGAGCATTTTTTGTCCTCCTTTCTGCTGTATTTTTATCCTTGCGAATAAATTTTTAGTACAGATTATTCTGTCCTTTTGCAGGCACTTTCCCTGCAAAAAATCATATCTACACAGAATACAGTATAGTATAACAAACCTTTTGATGTCAAGTTTTTACAAAGCCTCGAAATACAAAAACAACCTCGCTTTATCTGGGAGCAAAAGCTTTGATTTTTCTTTAAATTTTCAGTAAATATGTTAAAATGATGTATATAAATTCATAAAACTCACACAGATTTGCTGTGCACTGATATTATAGTATTATCAGGTGTAATATAAATTCAGCAAATGCTTCATAAAGGGAGGAAAATATATGTATAAATTACTTGTAGTAGACGACGAACCAAAGATTCGCGAAGTCATAAGAGAATATGCAGAATTCAACGGATATGATGTAACAGAAGCTTCTGACGGCATGAGCGCTGTCGGCCTGTGCAAGCTCAACACATACGACCTTGTCATTTTGGACATAATGATGCCTAAGCTCGACGGATTTTCCGCATGCAAAGAGATCAAAAAAATTCAGGACGTTCCTATTATAATGCTATCTGCAAGAGGCGAGGAATACGACAAGCTCTTCGGATTTGAGCTCGGTATCGACGACTATATCGTCAAACCATTCAGCCCAAAAGAACTAATGGCCCGTGTAAATGCAGTTCTCACAAGACGCAACGCATCCAAACAGAGCAAAACAGAAATCATGAAATTCGACGGCCTAGAAATCAACATCGCTGCAAGAACTGTAACTGTAGACGGAAAACGTGTTGAACTCACACCAAAAGAATACGAGCTTCTATTCTATCTAATTGAGAACAAAAATATTGCCCTGTCAAGAGATAAGCTTCTTTCTGACATATGGGGATATGATTTCTTTGGAGATGATAGAACAATAGATACTCACATCAAAAACCTGAGAAACAACCTCGGACCTTACCGTGATTTCATCGTTACCTTGAGAGGAGTAGGATACAAATTTGAGTACGAAGACTAAATTTGACTTCAAGAGCATCAGGTTCAAGCTCTGGGGCTATTTCATGGGTTTCTCGATTCTTCTGCTCGGTCTAATATGGCTTCTTCAGATTTTCTTCATAGACACATATTACGAAGAGATGAAAATGCAGGAAACAAAAAAAATGGCCGACCACATTCAGTCAGAATTTCGTAAGGATCAGGACCTAACCGAGCTTTCCAGAAAAGTTTATTCCCTGAGCTCTGCAAACGATACATACATAAGGATTGAAACCGGCGACGGCTCTGTTCTTATTGCACCGGAATATAACGGTCATATACAGCTATACGTGTACAGCATGCAGGTTGAGACTCTTCGTTCAAGGCTTTTGAATAGCCAGCTTAACAACATCTCGATGATAACGCCAAGCACAAACGATACGCGTATGCTCTCTTACGCCTGCTACCTATACAAGGCAAGCGGAGGCTCCCCTGAGGAGAACATCAAAAACAGCTGCATAATGTATATGTTCACGCCTCTATATCCTGTAAAATCAACAGTTTCGATACTAAGAGCCCAGCTTGTATATATAGTTATAATAGCTGCACTCATGGCTATGTCCATGGCACTTTACCTATCAAGCTGCATATCCAAACCTATCAAGCGCATAACAAAATCCGCTGCAGAAATGGGAAAAGGAAACTACGGAGTTCAGTTTACAGGTGGGCACTATACAGAGATAACAGAGCTTGCTTCAACACTAACAAAAGCATCAAGAGAGCTCGAAAAAACAGATATGTACCAAAAGGATCTTATTGCAAACGTATCACACGACCTCAGAACGCCTTTGACCATGATAAAATCTTATGCAGAGATGATTCGAGATCTTTCTGGAGATAATCCAAAGAAGCGCTCTGCTCACCTTCAGGTAATCATAGATGAGGCTGACAGGCTAAACACACTTGTAACCGACATGCTCAACATGTCACGTATGCAATCAAAGAAAATCGTTTTGGAAAATCAGGTGTTCAATCTGCGGCACACTATGGAATCACTCCTTCAGTCCTACGAAATTCTCGCAGAGCAGGAAGGCTATAATTTCATCTACAAGTGCTCAGGACCTCTGATAATTCGAGGCGATGAAGCGAAGATAAAACAGGTTCTTTCAAACCTCATAAACAATGCCGTCAAGTATTGTGGTGAGGATAAAGAGATTATAATCAATCTCAAACGCGTCGGCAAAAAAGCAAGATGCGAGATTATCGACCACGGTGCAGGAATTGCTCCTGACGAAATAAGCCACGTGTGGGAACGCTACTACAAATCGAGCACCCACCATGTACGCCCTACAGACGGAAGCGGCCTTGGACTTTCCATAGTAAAAGAAATTCTAATACTCCACAACGCCCAGTATGGTGTTATGAGTAAGCTAGGAAAAGGCAGCACATTCTGGTTCGAAATTGACCTTGTAAAAACAAAATAGCACAATAAAAACCAGGGTTTAATCGCCCTGGTTTTATTTTTCATCTGTTGATGATTATTTTACAAATTTTTCTTTAATCTTTGGCATCAGCTCAACACCGAGCAGAAGTCCAATTCCGATAATGAATCCTATCGGTTTGAAAGTTTCAAGGCTCAGCGCTGCCTGCGGAATCTCAAGTGTAGTAGGTCCCATCGTTATTGCGATAAGAGAGCCTGCCACAAGTCCCAGTATCAGGTAGATGCACTGCACTCTAAACTTTCTAAACGCCGCTCTTATTACTCTTACAGAGAAGATTACCCCTGCAAGCACTCCAAAGCCTACACATACAACCCCAACAATCGGTGTGAAATTTCCGCGCATTATCGAAGAAATACCATTTATCATAGGTATATACACACCAAATATTAGAAGCAGAGTAGAGCCTGAAATTCCCGGAAGAACCATCGCTGTAATAGCAACAAGCCCTGAAATAAACAGATAAATCATCTGAGATGCATCGAGCGAGTGAAATGCTATTGCCGGAATACCAGCTCCCGACTGTCTCATAAGCGAAAGTCCTGCAACAAGCATAAATCCTATTACAGTATATATAAGATTTATATATCTTCCTTTTATAATATCCTTTTCCGCCCTTATTATAAACGGAATAGCCGCAAGGCTAAGACCTAGAAAAAGCGAACTCATAAAATATATGTTTTTTTCGAACAGCGCCGAAAGCACCATTACAGAACTCAGAAATCCGATTACCCATCCGATTCCAAGCTTGCCAAGATAAATCATAGCGTCTTTTCTCAGCTGCTTATCCTTAGTAAATACATTTCTAAGTGACTCTATAAATTTTTCATAAAAGCCCAGTATAAAGGCAACAGTTCCTCCAGATACCCCGGGAACGCTGTCTGCCAGTGCCATACAAAATCCATGAAAAATATTTGTTATCAACCTGTTTCCCCTTTCAAATTATGATATAACCGTATCTTAAATCATATCATATTTTCCTATGGGAATTCAATATCATGGATATACATTTTCTACAAGAAAGCCCTTTTCTCTTAGCATTTTTTCTATCATATCAAGGATTTCCTCGCTGTCAGCCTCAACTGTATGGAAATGATATCCAGAAGTTATATTTTTTAGTGGACTTGACTTACCGCTTTTGATGTCTCCTATAAATTCCTCGACATTTCTCCTAGAGCTGATTCCAAGGGCTGCTTCCATCCTGCCATATACGCGATGCTCAACGAATACGTTCAGAATGCGCCCTCCCATATCAACGATAGAATTGAGTTCTTCTTCCATTCTTTCGTCTGAATGATTCAGCTTAAACACCCTAGTAAACGTCGAAGGCATGCTGAGGATGTATCCACGATTAGTCGAAATTATATCATAGCCTCCCGCGCGTATAAGAGCAATATCTTGAACTATAACCTGACGGCTCACATTAAACTTTGCCGCAAGCATGCCCCCGGAAACAGGGCTTTTGCTGTTTTTTAGGCTATCAAGTATTAGCTCTCTACGCTCTAGACCTGTCATCGCACACCTGTCTTTTCCCATTTTCTCATCTCCCGTTAAATAGCATGAAGATTTTTTAGAGAAATATCAAGTATAGGTGATGAATGAGTCAAAGCTCCGCTTGAGATATAATCAACACCAAGGTCAACAAGTCTTGCCATGTTTTCCTTTGTTACATTTCCGGAGCACTCAGTTTCTGCTCTTCCACCTATTATTTCAATCGCTTTTCTCATTTCATCTGTGCTCATGTTATCAAGCATGATAATGTCAGCTCCAGCCTCTACAGCTTCCTTTACCATTTCCACTGTTTCGCACTCAACCTCTATCTTTCGAACGAACGGAGCATATTCTTTCGCCATTTCCACAGCTTTCTTAACCCCGCCTGCAGCACCGATATGGTTATCCTTTAGCATAACGCCGTCTGACAGATTGTATCTGTGGTTATATCCGCCGCCAACCTTAACTGCATATTTTTCGAAAATACGCATGTTAGGTGTTGTCTTTCTAGTATCGAGCAGCTTTGTTTTTGTTCCTTCTAGCATAACTGCAACATCGTGTGTATAAGTTGCAATTCCGCTCATTCTTTGAAGATAGTTCAGCGCAACTCTCTCGCCAGACAGAAGCACTCTGATATCTCCGATAACCTTTCCCATAAGCTGGCCCTTTTTCACTTCATCTCCGTCCTGGCAGTAAAACTCAACCTTTGTCTCGCTGTCAAGAAGCTCAAAAACACGTTTAAACACGCCAAGACCTGCAATAATTCCATCCTGCTTACAGATAAGCTCAACCTCGCCTGGAGTTGCCTCTCTCATAACGCAGTTTGTCGAAACATCTTCGCTTGATATATCTTCCCTCAGTGCGGATAAAATCAAAGGATCCGCCTGCAGAATTTCACTGATTCTGTTCATAACAATTCCTTTCCGGCCTTTAGCCTTTCTATATAAACTCTGTATAACCTTCGAAACCCGGCATTTAGCCTCTCACTATTTTGGCTGCCGCGCGCTTTGCAAACACGAGAGACTCTAGAAGCGAGTTGCTTGCAAGCCTGTTTTTTCCGTGCACGCCGTTGCAGCTTGTTTCTCCAACTGCAAATAGCCTATCCATTGAAGTTTTGCTGTCAGAGTCAACCCATATTCCACCCATAAAATAATGCTGAGCAGGAACTACCGGTATCCATTCCTTTGTTGCATCGTAACCTTCCTCAAGACATCTGTTATAGATATTAGGAAAATGCTCGAGTATATCTTTTTCGTCAATATTTTCTAGGGACAGCCATACATGCTTTGTGCCGTCCTTTTCCATCTGCTCGTGGATTGCTTTTGTTACGACATCTCTAGGGAGTAATTCATCAACAAAGCGTCTGCCCTCTTTGTCGTAAAGCAGGGCGCCTTCTCCTCTAACCGATTCTGAAATCAGAAAATGCCTTCCCGGCTTTTCACTATAAAGGGTTGTAGGATGTATCTGAACATAATCCAGATGCTCTAGCTCAATTCCGTGCTTCTTTGCTATTTCTATCGCATCGCCTGTAAGGTGAGGGAAGTTTGTTGTATGCTCGTATGTGCCGCCAATTCCGCCACTAGCAAGAATCGTAAAATCAGCGAGAATTCTCAGGCTTTGATCTACCTTTGTGAAGCGAGCCTCAATTCCAAGACACTTTCCGTCTTCTTCTATTATATCAGTCATCTCGGTGTATTCGAACATCTGAACATTGTCAAGTTCCTTAACACGCGCGAGAAGTTTTCTTGTAATTTCTTTGCCTGTTATGTCCTTGTGAAACAATATTCTCGGTCTTGAGTGAGCCCCTTCTCTCGTATATCTGAACTCACCGTTTTCCATCTCAAATTCCACACCGTATCTAACAAGGTCATCTATAATTTCTCTAGAATCCCTGATCATAATATCTACAGATTCCTTTCGGTTTTCGTAGTGACCTGCCTTCATTGTGTCCTCGAAATAGCTCTCGTAGTCATTATCATCTCTCTGAACGCAGATTCCTCCCTGTGCAAGAAAAGAATCACTACTTTCAAAGTCTGACTTAGTTATAATTATTATTTTTTTGTCCCTTGGAAGAGAAAGAGCGCTAAATAAGCCAGCAACCCCTGTTCCAACGATAACTATATCTGATTTCAAATCCATTGTCCCGCCTCCAGACTATTTTGCAAGCTCAAGCATTCTTTCTAGCGGTTTTTTTGCAAGGGCAGCAAAGTCCTCATCCACGAACACTTCGTTTTCGCCAGTTTTAAGCACGTGAGCTATTTTTTCTAATGTAATTGTTTTCATGTCTGTACATACAGGCACTGTTTCTGTGAAATAGAACTTCTTGTCAGGGTTGTCAAGTTCAAGCTTATATCTTACGCCAACCTCTGTACAAATTATGAATTCCTCTGCATCGCTTTCTTTAGCGTATGCGATAATTCCAGATGTGCTTCCGACATAGTCAGAAATCTCAAGGACCTCAGGTCTTGACTCAGGATGAGAAAGTACAAGAGCCTCTGGATGAAGAGCCTTTAGCGCCTCAATCTCCGCAGTCTGAATCGCCTCATGAACAGGACAAAATCCCTTATTATAAACAAAGTTTTTCTCCGGTGCCTGTTCTGCAATAAAATGTGCTAAATTTCTATCTGGAATAAAGAAAATGTTTTTATTTGGAAGCGCCTTTACGATTTTCACTGCATTTGCTGATGTAACGCATACATCAGAATGCTTCTTCAGCTCCGCAGTCGAGTTTATATAGCATACAACTGCAAGATCGTCATATTCCTCGCGCATCTTCTGAATCGTCTGTGCATCTGCCATGTGTGCCATTGCGCAGTCAGCTGACATATCTGGCATCAAAACAGTCTTTCCCGGATTTAGAACCTTGGCGCTTTCACCCATAAATGAAACACCACAAAATACTATAGTCTGCTCCTTTAGGCCAACTGCGATTTTGCTCAGATAAAATGAGTCTCCGATGTAATCGGCAATTTCCTGAACCTCAGGATTAACGTAATAATGTGCAAGAATAACAGCGTTCTTTTCGGCCTTTAGGGCCTTGATTTCTTCTACGATTGTCATAACCAACCTTACCTCTCTCAATCGATTTCGATTATATTTACAAATAAGGGCCTATGCCCCTTTTTACCTAAAAACGACTTTACCATTCTAACACATATCTTTACATATGACAAGACACAAGATAATTACATTTATATTCCAACGTTTATGGCACTTTACACCTGAAACATCCTGTCATAATAGATAAAAATCCATCTCCCCTTAACCTAAAAAAACAGAGCACAAAATCTGTACTCTGCCTCTTTCATTAGTTTAGTTTTTCTCGCTTTCGCCTGCTACACCATATCAAAATCCATAGACTAGCCCATAGATGTATGCGAAACCGTTTCCTCTACTTCATAATTTTTCTGAACAAAGCAACGAAGTCTTCGATGTCAGCATCCTTTGGATTTCCAGGTGCGCATGCATCAGCCTTTGCACTTTCAGCTAGCATATTCAAATCATCTTCCTTCAGAGCTTCTAAAACTGACGGAATTCCAACATCCTCTGAAAGCTTTCTAACTGCATCTATTGCAGCCTGTCTGTATTCTTCCTGGGACATAGAATCAACACCCTTAACACCCATAGCACGAGCAATTTCTCTATACTTCTCACCTGTTGCTTCTTTGTTATATTCCATTACGATTGGAAGCATCATAGCACACGCAACACCGTGCGGAGTATCATATACAGCACCAAGAGTATGAGCCATTGAGTGTGCAATACCAAGACCCACGTTTGAAAAACCCATACCTGCGATATACTGACCAAGAGCCATTCCCTCTCTGCCTTCCTTAGTGTTTGCAACTGCGCCTCTGAGAGATTTTGATATAATTTCGATTGCCTTTAGATGGAACATATCTGACATTTCCCATGCTCCCTGAGTTGTGTAACCTTCTATTGCATGAGTCAAAGCATCCATTCCTGTTGCTGCAGTAAGTCCTGCCGGCATTGAGCTCATCATTTCAGGGTCTACGATTGCAACTACAGGAATATCATGAGGATCAACGCAAACAAATTTACGCTTCTTCTCTACGTCTGTAATTACATAGTTTATCGTTACTTCAGCTGCTGTTCCTGCTGTTGTCGGAATTGCAATAATAGGAACGCAAGGATTTTTTGTTGGAGCAACACCTTCGAGACTTCTTACATCGGCAAATTCTGGGTTATTTGCAATAATTGCGATAGCCTTCGATGTGTCAATCGGAGAGCCACCGCCAAGAGCGATAATATAATCAGCTCCAGATGCCCTAAAAGCTTCCACACCCTTTTGAACATTTTCTATAGTCGGATTTGCCTTGATGTCAGTAAACATTTCATATGCAAAACCGTTATCATCCATGATGCCTCTTACCTTAGCGCCTGCTTCAGATTTCGAAATATGCGGACCTGCGCAGATAAGCGCTTTTTTGAATCCGTTTGCCTTCACCTCTGTAGCAATTTCACTGATAGCACCTGGACCATGATATGATGTCTGGTTTAGCATGATTCTGTTTGCCATTTTAATTTCCTCCTTATGATACATAAAACAGTTATAAACCTTCTCAGGTCATTTGCCTGAATACCTTTATCTATAAGATATAGTATACGATTGACAGTTTTTTGTCAATCTTCTGAAAAATTGTTTGTAAACCTTGATTCTTTATACTGGTGTGTTAAAATTGTTTTATCAAAACTTATCTGACACTGGAGGAAAAATATGGCTATAGAAAAGGTTCGTGACTACTTCGATAAATTTGGTAGAAAACAGGATATAATGGAGTTTGACGTTTCCAGCGCAACTGTAGATCTAGCTGCAGAGGCTGTAGGCGTAGAAGGCGCAAGAATATGCAAGACACTGTCATTCAAAAGTCCTAACGGATGTATACTAGTTCAAACTGCGGGCGATGCGAGAATAAATAATGGTAAATTCAAGCGTGAATTCGGTTTCAAACCAAAAATGCTCTCACCGGACGAGGTCGTTTTCTATACGGGACACGAAATCGGAGGTGTATGTGCATTTGCAATCGAAAGAGATGATGTAGAGGTGTTCTGCGATGAGTCGATGAAACGATTCGAAACAGTATTTCCGGCGTGTGGAAGCGACAACAGCGCAATTGAACTTACATGCGAGGAGCTATTCGAATACTCCAAATCAATAAAATGGATTGACGTATGTAAACTCCCTGAGGATGTAGAATCAAATTATCGCTAGTAATATAAAAGATATTTAATTTAACAATCACCGTAAAAAGTCCATGAAACAGCTAAGAGAGTTACAGCTCGTGAATATTTTAAGGAGGGGGTAATTATGAAACAGCGTGTTATAGTTCTTATGTCTTTAACAGTATTAACTATATTTCTTTATGCAGGATATCTCACATGTGCATACAATGATGCTGATAGTATATATATTTCTATTTTTAGCAAATCATCTAAAGTAGCCACTTTCCTTATCGTATTAGTATGCACATACTATCATTACCAAAACAAAAGAAATAAATAGAGTTCTCCGATTGTAGATAAAGTCCGCATTTAACAGTGTGGGCTTTTTTATTATCACCTGCGAGTGCACTATTAGAAAAAACTCGAATTTAACACATTTCCATATGTCTTGCTCTAAACTACATCTTTTGCCATCTTATCTTCGAACATTAAGATTTGTTAATACATATATTAATAAATCTT